>CAZBIK010000084.1:0-11794 GCA_964491955.1 uncultured Ferruginibacter sp. | reverse complement strand
GGGCCGCCATGTTGATGGCTTTGAAAGTACGGTTTACCGGATCTGAAGCAGTACATACCTCCACGCACAAATTACATCCGGTGCAATCTTCTGCATAAACCTGCAGGGTATATTTTGTTTCCGGAAAACCCCTTGAATTGATGGGTGCAGATTGAAAGCCGGCCGGTACATTCTTTAAAAATCCTTCATGATAAAATTTTGCACGGATAACACTGTGCGGACAAACAAATGCACAGTTACCGCACTGGATACATAGATCCGGTTCCCATAATGGCACCTCGTCACTGATATTCCTTTTCTCCCATTTGGTGGTTCCGCTGGGATAGGTTCCGTCCACCGACATTTTGCTTACCGGCAATTCATCGCCGTGTCCCGACATCATCATGGCAGTAACTTCCTTCACAAAACCAGGCGCATCATTACCAACTACAGAAAGCATCGTTGCTGCAGAACTTGCCTTGCCGGGAACTTTCACTTCGAATAAATTTTCCAGGGTGGCATCTACAGCCTCAAAATTTTTTTCAACTACTGCTTTTCCTTTTTTGGAATAGGTTTTTTCAATGGCATGTTTGATCTGCTCAATGGCCTCAGCTTTGGGCAATACGCCGCTTAAAGCAAAATAACAGGTTTGCATGATGGTATTGATCCTGCCGTTCATGCCGGTATCTTTTGCAACAGTGTTTGCATCAATTATGTAGAATAAAAGTTTTTTACTGATGATCTCCTGCTGGACAGAGCCGGGCAAATGGTCCCATACTTCATCTTTCGGGTAAGGGCTGTTCAACAAAAATGTTCCTCCTTCTTTAATAAAGCTCAGCATCTCCACTTTTTCGGTAAAGTTGAACTGGTGGCAGGCAATGAAATCGGCCTTGCTGATCAGGTAGGGAGCCCTGATGGGTTTTGGCCCAAAGCGTAAATGCGAAACCGTTCTTGCGCCTGATTTTTTTGAATCATATACAAAATATCCCTGCCCGAAAAGATCCGTATTCTCTCCGATGATCTTGATGGTATTTTTATTGGCACCAACTGTGCCATCGGCGCCCAGGCCAAAAAATAATCCCTGCCGCCATTCAGATTCATCTAAGGTGTAAGATTCATCATACGTCAAACTTGTATGTGTAACATCATCATTGATGCCTATCGTGAAATTATTTTTCGGATGACCTTTTTTTCCACCGGATCCTGCGGACAATTCATCAAAAACGGCTTTCACCATCGCCGGGGTAAACTCTTTGGAAGAAAGGCCATAACGGCCACCAACAATATTGGGCAATTTTTTCAACTTGCCCGTCTGCAGGGCATTCAACAGGGTAACCATAACATCCTGGTACATCGGTTCACCGGATGCACCCGATTCTTTGGTGCGGTCTAATACCGCGATTGATTTTACCGAAGCAGGCAGTGCCTTGATAAAATGATCCAGTGAGAACGGACGGTATAACCTTACCTGTATAACGCCGGTTTTTGCTCCTGCCGCATTTAAGGCAAGCACGGTTTCAGAAACAGTTTCTCCACCCGAACCCATGATAATGATCACCTGTTCGGCATCGGTTGCCCCGGTATATTCAAACAGTTCATATTTTCTGCCGGTCATTTTTTCAAATTGTTGCATCAATTCAGCAACAATGCCCGGGGTATTGTCATAATAGCGGTTTACGGTTTCCCTGCCCTGGAAATATACATCAGGATTTTGTGCCGTACCCCTGATGAAGGGATGATCAGGGTTCAATGCCCTTTTGCGATGGGCAAAGACCAGTTCATCGGGGATCATCGCTTTGATCTGTTCATCGCTCAGCAATTCCAGTTTATTCACTTCATGCGAAGTGCGGAATCCATCAAAGAAATGCATGAACGGTATCCTGGATCCCAGGGTTGCTGCCTGTGCGATCAGCGCAAAATCATGCGCCTCCTGCACACTGGCAGACCCGAGTATAGCAAATCCGGTTGTTCTTGCTGCCATCACATCCTGGTGATCACCAAAAATAGAAAGGCCCTGCGCAGCCAGTGACCGCGCAGCAATATGAAATACGGTTGCGGTAAGTTCACCCGCAATTTTATACATGTTGGGCAACATCAGCATCAAACCCTGTGAGGCTGTGAATGTGGTCGTGAGCGCTCCCGTTTGTAAGGCACCATGTACCGTACCTGCGGCTCCGCCTTCACTCTGCATTTCGATCACATCCGGCACATTGCCCCAGATGTTCTTTATCCCTTTGGCACTCCATTCATCGGCCAGTTCGGCCATGGTTGAGGAAGGCGTGATGGGGTAGATGGCACATATTTCATTTACACGGTAAGCTACATACGCTGCAGCTTCGTTACCATCAATGGTAGCTATCAGTTTATTTTTATCCGGCATCGGTAATGGATTTTACAGGTTCAGGAATCATTTCAATGGCATGGCAGGGGCATTGTTCATAACACACTGCACAGCCGGTGCAGGCATCATAGTTAAAATTATAACGGTTGCCCTTACCCAGTTTTATGATCGCATCTTCCGGACAGGCAGCAAAGCAGCCATCGCATTCAAAACAATTGCCGCAGCTGAGGCAGCGTTGTGCTTCATACCGGGCTTCTTTTTCAGGTAAACCGGCGGTCACTTCATCAAAATTCTGGATGGCAACACCGGGTTTCAGTTTATCCTGCTGTTTTTGCGGGGCATCGGTTTTATACCACATGTGCAGCTTGCGGTAACCGGCAGTGGGGTGTTTCTCTCCTTTGATAAAAGCTTTCTGTTTTAAAAAACTGTCGATATAACGGGCAGCTTTTTTTCCCTGTCCGATGGCAATGGTGGAACTCCTGTTTTCGCCCGGGAGCATATCACCACCGGCAAAGATCCCCTCGTGGCCGGTCATGCGTTGTGTATCAATTTTGATGGTACCGTCCTCGTTCAGCACCACACCGGGAACCGTGCGTAAAAATCCGGAGTCCGTTTCCTGCCGGTTGGCAATGATCAGCACATCTGCTGCGGTGGTTTCAAATTCCCCGGTCCCAACCGCTTTACTTTTTTCCACTTTCATTTTCTCCAGGGTGATCGTATTTTTTTCAATGCTTTTGATGCTTTTTAAAAGCTGCACATCCACACCTTCCGCCAGGGCGTCTTCTGTTTCATAATCATATGCCGGCATTAATTTTTTATCGCCGTCAAAATAAACAACAGCTTCGGAGCCAAACCTTTTGATCATGCGTGCCAGGTATAAAGCAAGTTTGCCCCCGCCGTATATAACTGCTTTCCTGCTGATGAAAGGAGATGGATTTGTTTTTGCTTCATTGAAAAATGAAAAAGCATCGGTTATGTAAACCGAATCATCATGAATAATATCTTCTTTATGGATCATGCCTGCACCAATGGCCAGGTACACCGCATCAAATTTTCCTGCTTCCTTTTCGGTAAGGATATCCTGTACTTTATAATTCAGTTTTATGGAAACGCCTGTTCGTACAATGCGGTCAATTTCAAAATCCAGTATTTCCTTGGGTAAGCGGTAATCCGGAACGCCGGTATACAGCAGGCCACCGGCATGGCTGCCTGCTTCATAAATTTCAACAGTATGGCCCATACGGTTCAGGTGATAAGCAGCAGATAATCCCGAAGGCCCGGCGCCGATGACCAGCACTTTTTTACCGGTTGTATACGCTACAAACTGAACCGGCCATTTTTGCCTGATGGCTTCATCGCCGATGTATCTTTCAACAGCATGAATATTTACAGTAGTATCTATATGTGTCCTGTTACAGCCGGTTTCACAGGGCTTTACACAAACCCGTCCCATGATGGCCGGAAATGGATTGTCTTCAACCAGTGTTTGAAATGCCTCAAAATAATTACCGGCCTGTGCATGTGCCATCCAAGCCTGGATGTTTTCGCCGGCCGGGCAGGCACTGTTGCAGGGGGGCATAAAGTCTACATAAACAGGGCGGCGTTTTCTCAGCGGCCCCGTACCGTCGGCATGACCGGTAAGGTCAGCAGGTCTGGTGATGTCGGTGTTTGACATATAAATGAATTGGTGAATTGATCAGTCAACTAAATTAAACGGAAGGGCTGTACCAGGTATTGATTTAGTTCAGCAGGATAGCTGATATTGATCATGTTTATTTGCAGGGTGGGCCGCAAGGATAGGCGGAATAAAAAAGAGGCACTTTTAAAGTACCTCTTTTTTATCATTGATGTAAACGATCAGCCAATTTTTTCCATCACCAGTTTTTTCACTTCACTCAAAGCGATCCGCTCCTGCACCATTGTATCCCTGTACCTGATGGTAACGGTATTGTCTTCTTTGGTCTGGTGATCGATAGTAACACAAAACGGGGTGCCAATGGCATCCATCCTGCGGTAACGTTTCCCGATGGCATCTTTCTCTTCAAAAAAACACATGAAGCTGTTTTTACAGTCATTCATCAATTCCTTTGCGATCTCGGGCAGCCCGTCTTTTTTCAGTAAAGGAAGTATGGCCAGTTTGGTAGGTGCGATTGCCGCCGGAATTTTCAGCACTACACGGCTGTCTTCCGTACCATCCTCTTTTGTCCAGGTTTCATGGGCATAGGCCAGGCTGATAACGGTTAGAAATAAACGATCCAGTCCAACAGAAGTTTCTACCACAAATGGCGTGTAGTTGCCGTATGGTTTTCCGGCTTCGTTGAGGTCATTGTCAAAATACTGGATCTTCTTTTTGCTGTATTCCTGGTGCTGCTTCAGGTCAAAATCGGTGCGGCTGTGTATGCCTTCCAGTTCTTTCCAGCCAAATGGGAATTCAAATTCAATATCCAGGGCAGCATCGGCATAGTGTGCCAGCTTCACATGATCGTGGTACCGTAATTTTTCTGCAGGTATGCCCAGGCTTTCATGCCATTTCTTTCTTTCTTCCTTCCAGAAATTATACCATTCCATTTGTGTGCCGGGGCGGACAAAGAACTGCATTTCCATCTGTTCAAATTCACGCATGCGGAAAATGAACTGCCTGGCCACGATCTCATTACGGAATGCCTTACCGGTTTGTGCTATACCAAACGGGATCTTCATCCTGCCGGTTTTCTGCACGTTTAAAAAATTGACAAAGATACCCTGTGCGGTTTCGGGGCGTAAATAAATGGTATCGCTTTCTTCTGCAACACTGCCTATCTGTGTACTGAACATCAGGTTAAATTCACGTACATCAGTCCAGTTACATGTTTTGCTGATGGCACATTTGATATTATTGTCTTCGATCAGTTTTTTGATACCGGCGTAATCAGCGGCAGCCAGTAACTCATCCATTTGTTTAAGCAGGTTAAATTCTTCTTCCTTCTTTCCTTCCAAAGCCAAAGCTTCAGCATGTGCCTCGATCAAATGATCTACCCGGTACCTTTTATTGCTGTCTTTATTATCGATCATCGGGTCGCTGAAATTATCCACGTGGCCCGATGCTTTCCATGTGGTGGGGTGCATGAAGATGGCCGCATCAATACCCACGATATTATCGTGAAGCTGTGTCATGCACTTCCACCAGTGGTCACGGATGTTCTTTTTCAGTTGGGCGCCGTTCTGGCCATAATCATAAACAGCCGCCAGGCCGTCATACAGTTCACTGGATTGAAAAATATAACCGTATTCTTTACAATGTGAAATTATTTCCTGGAAACCTGCCTGCGGGTTGGCAGGATTATTTGATTCATTTGCCATAAGGCTGCAAAGATAATAGAACCATTTTTAGAAGCCCGTTTAACCGGAAAAATTATTCCGCGGGTGGTGCCTCAGTTGTTTTGATCACCACTTTTTCTTCGGGTTGCTGCTGGATGGATTTGGCAGATTCCACTTCGATCTCCTGTACCCATACTGCATAATTGGTGGGATAGATCCTGGATCCTGTATGGATGGCATACACGTGTGTAAACACGGCGCCAAAATACAGGATCATGGCCGAATAATATACCCAAAGCAGCATAACGATCACCGAGCCGGCTGCTCCATAGGTTGATGAGAGCCTGCTTTGGCCCAGGTAATACCCGATCAGGAATTTACCCAGCATGAACAGTACGGCTGTGGTAATGGCTCCGGCCCTTACATGCCTCCAGCGGATACGGGCATCGGGCAGCACTTTAAATATCATGGCAAACAACAGGGTAGTGATACCAAAGGTGATGACCAGGTTAACGGTGTACACCATGACCACGGTCAATTCCGGGAACGTTCGGGTCAGGTTATTGATGAATGCATCCATCAACCCGTTGATGAGCAGTGAAACAAGCAATAAAAAACCAAGGCTGATCACCAGCGAAAAGGAAAGCAGGCGGTTAACGACCAGTTTCAGGAACCCGGTGCCTTTTGGTTTTGCCTTTAATTTCCAGATATGGTTAATGGAATCCTGTATCTCGCTGAAAACACTGGTGGCGCCAAAAAGCAGGGTGATCAATCCTACGATGGTGGCAATATAACTACTGTCTGACAAAGCAGCTGCACGAATCGTTTGCTGTACCTGGATGGCTGCATCTGTACCAACAAACTGGGCGATCTGGTGATACAAGGTTCCTTCTATGGCAGAACGGCCATAAAAAATATCACTTACATAAATAATAATAATGAGCATGGCCGGTAAGGAAAAAATGGTATAGAAAGCCAGGGCCGCACTCAGTTTTAAAACCTTGTTGTCGATAAAATCAGAAAATGATTGTTTGATGATTGACCATATATCTTTCAGCGAAAATTTCATGTGTTCATTTTAATTTTTCATTTTGCTGATGCCTTTCACGATCTCTCAGACTCTTTTTCTCAAAATTCTTTTGCAACGCTTCGGTTAAATCTACACCAGTTTGGTTGGCCAGGCAAATCAACACCCAAAGCACATCAGCCATTTCATCGCTGAGTTCTTTTCCTTTATCCTTTTCTTTAAAAGACTGTTCGCCGTATTGCCGCACCATCAGCCGGCTTAATTCGCCAACTTCTTCCATCAATACCCCCAGGTTTGTAAGTTCGCTGAAATATTTTACACCAACAGTTCTTATCCATTGGTCAACCTGTTCCTGTGCCTGTTTGATAGTTAAATCATTCATACCATACAATATTGGTGATGGGCTGAAGCCCGGTTGGTTTCAGTTTTTCGGGCTTTAGCCCATTAAAATTTACGTTCTATTTTTGGTATCTATAATGATCGTTACCGGCCCGTCATTTAAAAGTGAAACTTTCATATCTGCACCAAATTTACCGGTAACTATTTTTTTACCCAGGTCATTTTCCAGCCGGGCGATCATTTTTTCATAAAGCGGTATGGCTATACCCGGCTTGCTTGCTTTTATATACGAAGGCCGGTTTCCTTTTTTTGTATCGGCATGGAGGGTGAACTGGCTTACCAGTAAAATTTCACCGTCAATATCTTTTACAGAAATGTTGGGTATATTATTGCTGTCATCAAAAATACGGAGGTTAACGATCTTGTGGCTCAGCCATTGGATATCTTCACTGCTGTCAGCATCCTCAATGCCGATGAAAACGAGTAAACCGCTTTTGATCTCAGCAAATACCCTGCCGTCAATGGTTACAGAAGCATGCAAAACCCTTTGAATAACTGCTTTCATGGTTGCAAATATACCTGCTGCGGGTATAAAAAAATACCTGAACGGGTAGGTTTAGTTTATTTCTTTCTGTTTGCAATGAGCAATGCCAATGCAGCAAGAGGAAGGGGCATCCACCAGAAATCACTGAGCTCTGACAAGTGACTTGAATTTTTACCGATCATATACATAGCAATCGATGCTATTATACAGAGTGCACCAAGCAGGAAGAATAAAGATTTTCTGTTCATTTCAGTTGTTTTTTATAAATCTAATCAATTCGGGTTACCTGTGCAAGGATGCCCCTTGTTTTTTCATAGGGCAGCATAAACGAAGACTGTTCATTGATCACATCAATGGGGGTGTTGTTTTTTTAAAGTTGAACCATTAAAGCATGCTTGCCTGCACGCTGCCCATGTAATGGAACCCGTTTAAACTGTTGCTGCTGAAAATACGGGCCGGTCATTTATCAAAAAAGAATATAACCCGTAAAACAGCCTGAAATCAACCCATTGAATATTTACTGAATTTTCCAAGGGTTTGGGCAAATATTTTATTATCAAATTGGGGAAAAGTAAGCAAATCCAATGCCCGTTTGCTTCTGCAAAATTATCCACGTTTTTTTCCACACGTGTTAATATTTAAAGGTTTGTTTCTTCAGTCAATACAAATATTTTCGTTCACTTAACAATTACATAACCCAACTATCAAAGCAGTTAATATACTATGTCTAAAAAATCAAAACCTCTAAAAGGACTACAATTCTCACGGCAGTTTACAAAAGATGGCGTTAGTGCGTTCGATATGTTTGAATACGATTACCGTACTTCTGTTATCAAAAATCCATCCGGTGAGATCGTGTTCCAGATGGATAATGTGGAAGTGCCGAAGCAATGGAGCCAGATCGCGACGGATATCCTGGCGCAAAAATATTTCAGGAAAGCAGGTGTACCTAAAGATGACGGAACAACCGGAAGGGAAACAACCGTTAAACAGGTTGCACACCGCATGGCACATTGCTGGCGTGTATGGGGCGAACGTTATGATTACTTTGCAACCCCCAATGATGCAGAAATATTTTATGATGAACTGGTGTATTCCATTTTAAACCAGGCCTGCGTGCCCAACAGCCCGCAATGGTTCAATACCGGCCTTCATGAAGTGTATGGCATTACCGGCAAGCCCCAGGGACATTATTATGTGGATGCCAAAGACGGCCAGCTGAAAAAATCGGCCAATGCCTATGAGCGCCCCCAACCCCACGCCTGTTTTATATTAAGTGTAAATGATGACCTGGTTAACGAAGGTGGCATTATGGACCTCTGGGTTCGGGAAGCCAGGATATTTAAATATGGCAGTGGTGTAGGTACCAACTTCAGCAGCATTCGCGGCGAAGGAGAAAAACTAAGCGGCGGCGGTACCTCCAGCGGGCTGATGAGTTTCCTCAAGATCGGTGACCGTGCGGCCGGGGCCATTAAAAGCGGGGGCACTACCAGGAGGGCGGCCAAAATGGTTTGCCTGGACCTGGATCACCCCGAAATTGAAAAATTCATCAACTGGAAAGTTGAAGAAGAAGATAAAGTGGCTGCATTGATCGCAGCAGGTTATGCCAGCGATTATGAAGGCGAAGCATACAGAACCGTCAGCGGGCAAAACAGCAACAACTCAATACGCATACCCAATGATTTCTTTAAAATACTGGATGAAGAAGGCGAATGGGAACTGAAAGCCAGGAGCGATGGCCGCGTAATGAAAAAAGTACCAGCTAAAAAACTGTGGGAACAGATCACCTATGCTGCCTGGCGTTGTGCCGATCCCGGTACACAGTACGACAGCACCATCAACGAATGGCATACCTGCCCCGAAGGCGGCCCCATCAGGGCTTCCAATCCCTGCAGTGAATATATGTTCCTCGACAACACAGCCTGTAACCTGGCCAGTGTCAACCTGCGGCAGTTCTTTGATGAAAGCAACAATACATTTAATGTTGCCGGTTTTGAACATACCTGCCGTTTATGGACGGTGGTGCTGGAGATCTCCGTGCTGATGGCACAGTTCCCCTCAAAAGAAGTGGCCCAGTTAAGCTACGATTACAGGACACTCGGTTTAGGTTTTGCAAACCTGGGTTCCATGCTGATGGTAAGCGGTATTGCCTATGACAGCGAAGAGGCAAGGGGCATTGCAGGCGCCATCACCGCCATCATGACCGGTGTATCTTATAAAACATCGGCAGAACTGGCCAGCTTCCTTGGCGCATTCGATAAGTACGAAGAAAATAAAACGCACATGTTGCGCGTAATGCGTAACCACCGTGCAGCCGCATACGATGCAACCGATGCATACGAAGGCATCGAAATAAAACCACAGGGGATCAACGCAAAATATTGTCCCGATTATTTACTGAAAGCGGCAACCAAGGCATGGGATGATGCCGTACAGATGGGTGAAAAGTACGGTTACCGCAATGCGCAAACGACGGTGATCGCACCAACCGGTACCATAGGGTTGGTGATGGACTGCGATACCACCGGGGTGGAACCTGATTTTGCGCTGGTTAAATTTAAAAAGTTAAGCGGCGGCGGTTATTTCAAGATCATCAACCAGAGTGTACCGCAGGCCTTGCGCAATTTAAAATACAGCGAACACGAAATTGAAGAAATTGTGGCTTATGCAAAAGGGCATGCTTCTTTGGATAAGTCTCCGTTCATCAATACCAAAACCCTGCTCGAAAAAGGGTTTACCCAGGAAGACATCAATAAACTGAACGGGGTATTGGGTGCTGCTTTTGAAATAGGCTTTGTATTTAATGTACACACATTGGGCGAAAGCTGCCTGGAACGCCTCGGTTTTAAACCCGAGCAGTACAATGATTATACCTGGAGCCTGCTGGAAGCCCTCGGTTTCAGCGATGAGGAGATCGATGCTGCCAACATATATATATGTGGTACCATGACGGTGGAAGGGGCGCCTTATTTAAAAGATGAACACCTACCGGTTTTTGACTGTGCCAACAAATGCGGGCAGATCGGTGAACGTTATATTCATGCACACGGACACATCCGTATGATGGGTGCGGCACAACCATTCCTGAGTGGCGCCATCTCCAAAACCATCAACCTGCCCAATGAAGCCACACAGGCCGAGATCGCCGATTCATACAGGCTGAGCTGGGAACTTGGATTAAAAGCCTGTGCGCTTTACCGTGATGGTTCCAAACTGAGCCAGCCGCTGAGCAATAAGAGTGATAAGAAAAAGAAACTGGACCAACCCATCAGTGAAGAAAATGCCGCTGCACTGGCCGCCGATATCTCCACCATGGTGGATATGGGCAAACTCACCATCGATGACCTGCTGGATGAAATGAACAAGCGGGTGCAGAGCAGTGCAGATACCACGTTAAAGCGCCAGCTGGCCATGATCGTTGAAAGACGTGCACTACCGGCCAAGCGCAGGGGCTTTACACAAAAGGCAAAGATCAACGGTCAGGCACTGTTCCTGCGTACCGGCGAATACAACGACGGCACAGTGGGAGAGATCTTTATCGACATGGCCAAGGAGGGCGCTACCATGCGCAGCATGCTCAACTGTTTTGCCATTGCCATTTCCATCGGCCTTCAGTATGGGGTACCGCTGGAAGAATACGTGGAGAAATTTGTTTTCACCCGCTTTGAACCAAGCGGCATGGTTGACCATCCGAACATCAAAAGCGCCACATCCATTATAGATTTCATCTTCCGTTCACTGGCCTACGAATACCTGGGCAGGAACGACCTGGTTCATGTACTGGATACGCCCGAACTGCAGAACCTGGGCAACGAAGAGTGGGACCAGAATATCCCAACCATCGGTGAACGCAAACCGGAGCTGAGTGAGGTCAGGGTGATCGGTGCATCAAACAGTGCAACACAGCCGGCAAAAGCACAGCACCGTACGGCGCATGTAAAACCCAATGGCATGGATGCTGTAAATGCAGCGGCCAAAAGCATGCAGAGCGATGCACCGGCCTGCAATACCTGCGGGCACATTACGGTACGCAGCGGCACCTGTTATAAGTGTTTGAATTGCGGTAACAGCATGGGCTGCAGTTAATATGGTTTGAATAAGCACGAACATAAATAAGGCGCCACTCCATGGAGTGGCGTTTTTAATGTCATTTCTGCGAAGGAGAATTCTGCAGATCATCGTTGTAGCTTGCCCCGTCCACAGGCGGGGTCACTCTCTTGTACGGCATACCAGCAGGCAACTTTTATCAAAGCGATACTCATTCAAC
>CAZBIK010000083.1:0-11816 GCA_964491955.1 uncultured Ferruginibacter sp. | reverse complement strand
ACAGCCGATGGGAATGAGGAAAGTAAAGAACTGAAAATTACCTATTCAGAAAAGAAAACATCTTCTGCAAAGATCATGGAAGCGTTAGCCAAATCAGGTTATGATACACAGGATTTTACTGCCGTTAAAAGCGCTTACGATAATTTACCTGGCTGCTGCAAATACGAAAGGAAAGAAGACGCCGTTAAAGTGGAAGCGCCTGCAACAGCTGCTGTATATGTATGCCCCATGCATGCGGATATAACCAGCGATAAGCCGGCAAAATGTTCCAAATGCGGTATGGATCTGAAAAAGCAATAAGAAAATTGATTCGTCAGTACCATGCATTGATCACTTGATCATTGTATACGTTGCAGTTTTTATAAACGGGCAACGGTATTTGTAAACCCGGATCTGTAACTATACGCAGATCATTGCCGCGAAAATGAACCAGGTCCGGGTTATATACTTAACACGATAATATTATGAAACCGAATAAATATGTATTGCTGCTTATCCTTGTCTTTACGGGTATAGCAGCGTTTTCCCAGGACGTGAAAACGCCTGGTGCAAAAACAACCATATCTTTCAAAGTGAATGGTGTTTGTATTCAATGCAAAGACCGGATTGAAAATGCGCTTAAACTTAAGGGAGTCAGTTCAGCAGTATGGGATATGGACACTAAAATGCTTGAATTGGTGTACGATCCCGCCCGGATTTCACTGGATAAAATAGAGAACAAAATTGTTGCCGTTGGCCATGACCTGGAGAATAAAAAATCGAAAAATGCGGTGTACAATGCTTTGCCAACCTGTTGTTTGTACAGGGATCTTACAACTGCAACAAATAACATGGATCATGGCGGGGACAATAAACAGCTCCAGGACATCAAAGCAACGCTCGATTCCACAGTAAAAAAGTCGGTGGATGTTATGCAACCTGCAACATCCATTAATGGAATTGTACTGGAAGAGGATGATCAGGGCAAATTCACACCCCTTTCAAATGCAAGCATATCCTGGCTGGGTACAAATAACGGGGTGATGACCGATAGTACAGGTGTATTCAGCATAGAGCCCGAAGGCATCAGCAACAGGCTGGTGGTAAGTTATGCCGGTTATCAATCAGATACCCTTACTGTTGGAGAAACAAACACAGTAAAAATTGTACTGGCTACCAACAGGCAATTAAAAGAAGTAACCGTTACATCAAAACAGCGCTCTACTTATGTAAATAATTTAAGTGTTGTACGTACGCAGACCATGACGGGCAAAGAACTGTTAAAAGCTGCCTGTTGCAACCTCAGCGAAAGTTTTGAAACCAATCCATCGGTGGATGTTACATACAGTGATGCGGTAACCGGTTCCAAACAGATCCAGTTACTGGGTCTAAGCGGCAACTACACGCAACTGACCGTTGAAAATTTACCGGGCCCCCGTGGCATTGCAACGCCACTGGGGTTAAATTCCATTGCCGGGCCCTGGATAGAATCCATACAACTCACCAAGGGCACAGGTTCGGTTGCCAATGGTTACGAAAGTATTGCCGGGCAGATCAATGTGGAATTAAAGAAACCCGAAAACAGTGAAAAATTACTGGCAAACCTTTACGTGAATGATTTTGGTAAAACAGACCTTAACCTGAATCTCTCTAAAAAAATAAGTAAGAACTGGAGCGCAGGGTTATTGCTGCATGATAATTTTTTTTATAATAATAAACTTGATTTTAATAAAGATGGCTTTCGCGACCAGCCTACCGGAAATACCTTTAGCATGGTTAACCGTTACCAGTTCGACAACAGTAAAGGAACCATGGTTCAGTTTGGGTTGAAGGTATTAAATGATACAAGGACCGGAGGTGAAGTAGGGTTTAACCCGGACACCGATAAATACAGTACCCATCATTACGGGCTGGGCATTAACACAGAACGGTACGAAGCTTTTGCCAAGATCGGTTATGTTTTTCCGGAACTGAAATATAAAAGTATCGGGTTGCAGGTAGCGGCTATCAGTCACCGGCAGGATTCTTATTTTGGTTTAACTACTTATGATGCGAAACAGCAGACCATTTATGGTAACCTGATCTACCAGTCCATCATCAAAACCACGGCACATAAATTCAGGACCGGTTTAAGTTTCCTCTACGACAAATACAATGAGGCCTTTAATTTAAATAATTATAAACGTACAGAGATCGTACCCGGTATCTTTGGAGAATATACATTTACGCCCAATAGTAAATTCAGCACGGTGATCGGTTTACGGGGCGACCACAACAGTTTGTTTGGCTTTTTTATAACCCCGCGTTTGAACATCAGGTACGAGCCGGTAACCGGAACCGTGATACGTGCCAGTGCAGGGCGTGGGCAGCGTACGGCTAATATATTTGCTGAAAATACCAGTGTTTTTGCCAGTGCCAGGCAGGTGAATATTATTGGGGCTGCTGCAGGAAAGGCTTATGGGTTAAATCCCGAAGTGGCCTGGAACCGGGGCGTGAGCATTGACCAGAAATTCAGGTTGTTTGATCATGATGCTTTATTTACCGTAGATTTTTTCCGGAATGACTTTGCCAACCAGGTCGTGGTGGACCTGGAAAATCCGCGGCAGGTAAAATTTTACAACCTGCAGGGCAAGTCTTTTTCCAACAGTTTCCAGGCCGAGGTTAGTGTGGAACCGCTTGATAAATTTGAAATCCGGCTGGCATACCGCTATTTTGATGTGCAAACTACTTACAGCGGGCAATTGACTGAACGGGCATTGATCTCAAAAAACCGTGCCTTTGCCAACCTGGCCTATGCCGTGCATGGATTTAAATTTGATTACACCGTTACTTATAACGGTAAAAAGCGGATACCCTACACGGGTACAAACCTGCCGGCTAACCGCTTACCGGGTTATTCTCCTGAATTTTTCCTGATGAATGCCCAGGTATCCAAAACATTCGGCAGCCGGTTCCCGTTTGATGTGTATATCGGTGCAGAAAACATCACCAATTATTTTCAGCAGCAGGTCATTGTAGCAGCCGATCAGCCTTTCAGCAACCAGTTTGATGCATCGATGGTTTGGGGCCCGGTGAGCGGACGTATGTTTTATGGCGGCCTGCGCTTTACGATCAAATAAAAAGGGTATGAAAAAAATAGTATTGTTCATTTTATCGTTATTTCATAAACGAAAATGTTGCCAATGAAAAAGCTGTTGTTTTTATTGATGATCGTTTTGATCCATCAGCCGCTGAAGGCACAATTAAAGACCGGTGGCACTGTTCCCGGTATCTCGCTTGCAGGTACCGGGGATAGCCTGGTCAGCCTGTCCTCCCTGGATGGCAAAGTGGTACTGATCGATTTCTGGGCAAGCTGGTGTGCGCCCTGCAGGGCAGCCAATCCTTATATTCAGCGGTTGTATAAAAAATACAAAGCGGATGGTTTTGAAGTATTTGCCGTTTCGCTGGATGTAAAAAAAGAAGCCTGGCTCAGGGCCATTAAAAAAGACAAGCTCACCTATACCCAGGTGATCGACACCGATGGCTGGAGATCGAAAGTGGCGGAACAATATTTTGTTGACCAGTTACCAACCAATTTTTTATTGAACAGGGATGGTAAAATTGTGGCCATTAATATTGAAGGAAAAGAACTGTTTGATACCGTAAAGTCACTGGTAAAATAGGGGAGAGCCTGTTTGTTATTTAAACAGCGATCACCAATAAATTTTTAACGACTTCCTTGCTCAACAGTTTTTGTTCTTTGCGGTTTACCTTAACCTGGAAACTGTTGTCAAATTCCTCAATGGATTCCACCAGCAGTTCATCTCCGAGCTTGATATTGTTCTTGGTCAGGTATTGTAAAAAACTGTTGGAATGTTCGGCCACACCCACAAATTTTGTCTTATCGCCAACCTGGTGGTCCAGCAGGGGTTTGCTGCTGTTTTTGGCAAAGCGGCCTTTGGCATCCGGGATCAGGTCGCCATGCGGATCTGATTTTGGGTAGCCTAAATGTTCATCCAGGTGTTCGATGAGGTCATTGCTCACCACGTGTTCAAGCTGTTCTGCAATTTCATGCACTTCATCCCATTTAAAATTCAATTTGTTTACCAGCCATACTTCCCACAAACGGTGTTTGCGGATAATGCTCAGGGCGATCTGCCTGCCCTGCTCCGAAAGTCTTACCCCTTTTGATTTCTGGTAGCTGATGAGTTTCTTTACAGCCATTTTTTTAATGAAATCCGTAACGGATGCCGCATTGATCTCCAGCGTTTCGGCCAGGGCCGATGTGCTCACGATATCGCCATGTTTTTCCTGTAATTTGTATATGGCTTTCAGGTAATTCTCTTCTGCTAACGAGGTCATAAACGGTTATTTTCACAAATTTCCGGTTTTTTTTCGAAAATATTATTTTAGGTGAGCCTAATTATATATTTTTGCCAATCAAACAGAAACAGCCAGCTGCAACAGGCAGTATCGGATACAGCAAATGAAAACAATTCTATCTTTTTTGGTTTGCATGGGTTTACTCAACAGCTTAATTGCCCAGTCAACTGGACCTGGTGGGCCGGGCATGATCAGCGGCCAGGTAAGCGGAAGCGGTGTTGGGCTGCATGCCGCAACTGTTACCATAATGCCACTGGGTAAAACCGTTGTGACCGACTCTGCCGGGCATTTTCATTTTACCAAAATGCCCCCGGGGAAATATACAGTACATGTTTCTGCAGTTAATTTTATTGCCAGATCGATCCCGGTAACCATTAAAGGTACCGGCATCCGTTTACCCGTTATTTTACAGGAGAACAATGACATGCTGGGTGAAGTGGTTGTATCCGGTACCATGAAGCCGGTGAGTAAAATGGATTCACCCATCCCGGTGGAAGTATATTCTCCCACCTATTTTAAAAAGAACCCGTCGCCCAATATTTTTGAAAGCCTGCAGATGGTAAATGGAGTTCAGCCGCAATTGAACTGTAATGTGTGTAATACAGGCGATATACATATCAACGGCATGGAAGGCCCCTATACCATGATATTGATCGACGGGATGCCGATCGTAAGTAGTTTATCCACGGTGTATGGATTGGCGGGTATTCCCAACAGTATGGTAAAGCGTATTGAAATTGTAAAAGGGCCGGCATCTACTTTATACGGCAGTGAAGCAGTAGGCGGGTTAATAAACATCATCACTAAAGATGCGGCCGGTTCTGATAAACTGCGGGTTGATCTTTCGGCAACCAGTGTGGGAGAGTACAATGCAGATGTAACCGCAAAATTCAACATCAATGCCGCTGCCAGTGCACTCCTGGGGGTAAACTATTTTAATTATCAAAAGATCAGGGATATCAACAACGATAATTTTACAGACATAACATTACAAAACCGCATTTCTGTTTTTAATAAATGGAGTTTCAGGCAGCATACTGATTTACCGGCAACCCTGGCCCTGCGGTATGTAAATGAAGACCGCTGGGGTGGTGAAACACAGTGGCAGCCAAAGTTCAGGGGTACAGACAGTATTTATGGCGAAAGTATCAATACAAACCGTTTTGAACTGATCAGCACTATTGCCTTGTCGAAAAATATCACGGCAGACCTGTCTTATAATTATCACCTGCAGGACAGTTATTACGGTACCGTAAAATATTATGCCAGCCAGCAGGTTGCCTTTGCACAACTGCGCTGGAACAAAACATGGGGCAGGCATGAAGTTTTGATGGGTATCCCGGTCCGGTATACCTTTTATGATGACAACTCACCGGCAACTGCAAAAGCAAACGGCGACAACAATCCTTCCCGTATTTACCTCCCCGGTATTTTTGTTCAGGACCAGATTACTCTAAATCAAAAGCTAACCGTATTATCCGGGTTGCGTTACGATTATAACAATGAACACGGCCATATAGTAACACCAAGGCTGAGTTTTAAATTATCTCCTGATAAACACAATACGTTCCGGTTAAGTGGTGGCAATGGTTTCAGGGTGGTCAATTTATTTACCGAAGACCATGCGGCACTTACCGGGGCCAGGGAAGTGGTGATCGCTTCGGCTTTAAAACCCGAAAAGTCCTGGAACGGCAATTTGAATTATACCGCGTTTATCGGTCACCGAAAAGGATTTATCGGCATTGACGCCAGTATTTTTTATACCCGTTTCAGCAATAAGATCGTTGCTGATTTCATTACGGACCCCAATAAGATCATTTATGATAACCTGCGTGGACATGCCATATCAAGAGGGATCACCCTGAACACGGATTTTAATTTTACCGGAGGTTTAAAGATCATTGCCGGCGCTACCTGGATGGATGTTTTTGAAGTGGACAGGGATGTTCATGGCGTTAAAACAAAGATCCCCCAAATGTTTGCACCCAAAATATCGGGCACTTTTGCCGTCAGTTATCCCTTGGCAAAATACGGACTGGCTTTTGACCTGACCGGCAAGGTAAACGGCCCCATGCAGTTACCCGTTGTACCCAACGATTTCCGGCCTGCAAAATCGCCGTTATACAGCATTGTAAATTTCCAGGTCACCAAAACCTGGCAGTATGGATTTGAACTGTACGGCGGGGTTAAGAATATCTTTAACTTTTTACCGGAAAACCCGCTGCTGCATCCTGATGACCCTTTTAACAGGCCCGGTGGAAAATATTTTGATCATAACGGGGTAGCGAGGCCTGATACAAATCCAAATGGTTATGTATTTGATCCATCATATAATTATGCCCCGGTGCAGGGCGCAAAAGCATTTATAGGTTTACGTTGGTTTATCCGGTAAGCATCATTTTACGGTAGCTGCCCCAATGATCAACGTTTCGAGGTTCTTTTCCTTAAAATAAGTTTTACAGATGGCTTCGGCTTCATCCAGCAGCTGCTGCAGCCCGGGTTGCTTTGGGCCCAGCAACGAATATGCTTTTTTCAATGCATTAGCTTCAGGAGTTTTATTACCTGCAGGGCTCTTTGGTGTAGTTTGTAAGATCGCTTCTTCAACCACAACAACCCTTAGCCCTTTGTCTTTCAGTTTACCCAGTTCTGCGATCAGCCAGCTTAGGGCATAAAAACGGCTTTTATCGAGCAGCAGGAAATGTTTGCCATTGCCGGCATCGGGCATAACATTGTATGGTGAACCGGTGATCTCTTTGGTTGCATATTTGGCCAGGTATCTGGCAGTTGTTTTTGCCTTGCTTAATTGTATGCAACCCCGCATTGCCTGCGGGTAAATGCTCAGCCAGCGCAGGTCCCTTCTGATCTCATGGATATCGGCTTCCACATTGTCAAAATGAAAATTCTTTTCGTTGATGGAATTGAGTAAACCTTTTACGGAGGTAGTATAAAACATCTGCAAACGTTCTATCTCGTCTTTTTCAGTAAGCCATTCAGCGCCGGCCAGTTTTTTTCTTATTTTACGGATACGGGCCTGGTCAGTGCCGATCCATTCTTTTTCTGTGAGTATCTCGTTGAGGCTCTGTATTTTTTCCCGGCACTGTGCCAGGATATAATTTTTAATGTTGGCAGGTATTTTTTTATCCCTGGCAAATTCTTTTGCAAAAGTATCATAATAATCGATGGCGCCGATGGCATCTTCCAGCACCTTGAACTGATCTTTTATTTTGCCGAATCTTTTTTTGTTGTGCAAACCGGCATATAATCTTGCCAGCCCTTCCAGCATGAACAAAGGTGTGCGTGCTCCATGCTGGTAAAGCCAGAGGGCCGGGTTCTTTTGTTTGGAAGACAATGCCAGCAGTTCGGCGAACTGGTTAAGATAATGATCAAACCTTGCTGAGCCTTTTTTCATAGGTCATATTTTTAATTATTTAAACGAAATTCTTATAAATTGAATATTGAATGTTGAGTATTGGGTATTGAATATTTAAAACTGTTCGTATAAAAAACAAGATATTCAATACACAATCTTCAATGTTCAATGCTCAATATAGGGGGTTTACATTTCAAAAAAAGCCACATTGCCACCAACCCATTCCTTGTTTTTATTATAACGTGTGCCGATCATTTTTCCTTTGCTTAACCTGGCCAGGTTGTGCACAGCCATTGGCCTGTCCCATTCTTTTTTCCAGAAATAGAAAAGGCGTATCTCAGCTTTGGCAGGCTCATCAGGTGTTTCAATAACCCCGGCATATTTTACCTTCTTCTGCAGTATCCAGTTCTCCGGGTCTTTTACGGCATCAATATCTTCTTTGGTCACATCGATCACCACACCCATGCCGGCAAAAGAGAACAGGGGTTTTAAAACATAGTTCTCCAGGTCGGCGGGCATTTGTTTTAATTCATTTAAAAAATAAGTCTGTGGAACATACGGGTTTTCAATAAAGGGCAATGTGAATTTACTGATGCGGTAAAACCAGTTGGGATGCGATGCCCATTCCACATCGTAGGGTTTGGTAAGGTCCACGATATTGCCCAGGTCCTCCTGCTTTTGCAGGTCATCAAATATGAGCCGGTTATAAATTCTTTTAACGGGTGTTTTAACGCCGTTGTTCTCATAAAAAAGGGAATTGCCTTCGGCATATATTTTAGTCAGGCAAACCGTTTTAATGCCTAGCAGCTGTTCGGTACAATAAAAATCGATCCTGGTTTTCTGCATTTCGGGAAAGATCTCCAGCAATATAACATGCGCCGGGTCCAGGTCGCCCACTATAATATCTTTGAGCAATTGTACATAGGTCTCTTTGTTATATCCATTTAAATAAGCCGAAAAATTATCCGGCAGCTCTGCATACGCAGCAGTGAGCGCTGTATGAAAGGCCTGGAAAGCATACAGGGTGGGGAATCCCTGCATTTCGATCAGTTGAGGCTCCAGTTCTCCCTTTTCATTTTCGCAGATCCCGAAATCAAAGACCAGGAATTCGGTATGGCTGTTTTCATTGGGCACTTTAATATTGGAAGGTATGCCCCGGTCTGTAAGGGAAATAAATTTCGGGTCAACGATCACATCAATGATGTCTTCACAGGCATTCAGCATTTTATCCGTAAAATCCTTGGGCACAAATACGGGAGTTTCCGCATTCCTGAAGTCGAGGGCACCGGGATGCAGGTTCTCCAGTTCTGCCATGTAGGCTTCATATTTTTCTTTGGTAAAATTGTCGTTGAATTTTTTTCTGAGTGCTTTTATCATGATTAATACAGCTTTGGATTATTCTTTTATTAAGAATAAAAATAGCCATAAAAATTCATTAAATGAAAGGCATCTTACACTTCAACCGGCTGCAGGCTCTCCACTGCATGGTATAAAAAATTTGGAAGGATATGTGCGTAGGTCCACATGATCTTTTCGGGGTCATTTAAATGGTCGATCATCGATTGCCATTTTTCTTTGCCGTAATTTTCAATGACGGTCTTTTTCTTGTCTTCGGTCTGTAAGTGCAGGCTCATACCGATGGCATCGGCTTCGGGATGAAACTGTGTGCCGATCATGTTTTCATTGAACCGGATGGCCATAACCGCCCTTTCCAGCGGCACATGTGGCCTGTCTTTTTCTATGGCCAGTATGGAAGCCCCCATATCATGTAACTTATTGTGATCAGGTTCAACCACCTGGTAATCCCGGCTGTCGACCGAATAAAAGGGATCCCTTAAACCATCAAAAATCACCTCGTTCTTTCCATCAGCCAGCAGGTGTGTTGGGAAAATGCCGAAAGCAGTACTTTTTCTTTTGCTGATGGTGGCAATTTTATAATGCCTGCAAACCAGTTGAAAGGAATGGCAGATAAAGAACACCTGTTTTTTTTGAATATTGGCCGGGTTGCTGTTCCAGCGCTCCACTTTGCCGAGCCAGCCAAAATAGGCCTGCTCCCATTCATTGCCTTCACTTTCAAGCGGGCTGCCGGGACCGCCGCTCGAAATATAGATGTCGTAACTGAGATCGGGAACCTGTTTTTCCAGGCGTACTTCAAATTCATCCCAGCTGAGATCGAGGTGGCTGTTTTCCCCGAACTGGTTCAGGATCTCACGGATACATCGCATGCCCTGGTTGATAAAACCTTCATTCATATCCAAAATGGCAACACGGATGGGCTTCTTTTCGGTCCAGTTCATTTACAAATATAACAGTTTTTAAAAACAGGAAGTTTAACACAAGGATTACAATTTATTAACGTCTTGTGAATTAAAAAATTATGTAAATGGCCCTCCCCCGGATTAACTGATAAAATTCTTAACCGGATATGACAAAACTCATATATAAATACTGATTTTATGAGCAACTTGTACATTCTTAACAGGGATGCTATGCAAAGTAATGACGTGGAAATAAAGCCTGGGCAGTTATTTTTTAAGCATTGCAGCGACTGCAAGCCCAAACCCGGATCAGCAGCCGAGCTGGAGGCATTTGAAAAAATACAGCAGGACCTGCATAACCAGTTTGAATTGTTCTTTCCGGATAACCTGGCCCGCAAGACCATTGTGGTGATCCCCAGCCTTTCGCTCGACCAGGAAGTGCTGTCAAAAGTTACCGGGGCTTTACATTATGAAGAAAGGCTGCTTTGTTTGCTGATGTTGCTGCGTATGCCCAGGGCCAATGTGGTGTATGTAAGCAGTATGCCCATCGATCCCGTTATTGTTGATTATTATTTACACCTGTTGCCCGGCATTACCGGGTTTCATGCCCGGGAGCGGTTAACCCTGATCAGTTGTTATGATTCATCGGCCATGCCGCTCACTGAAAAAATTCTGCATAGGCCAAGGTTGATCGAAAGAATAAAACAGGCAATCCCGGAATGTAATGTGGCCCATATCGCCTGTTTTAATACAACGGCCCTGGAACGTACTTTGGCAGTTCACCTGGGAATTCCCATTTATGGCTGCGACCCTTCATTGATCTACCTGGGTACCAAAAGCGGCAGCCGCAGGGCTTTTATGAAAGCCGGTGTACCTATGCCGCCCGGAGCGGAAAACCTGACCTGTTATGATGATATTGTACATGCCGTTTCGGCATTGAAGGATATGCACCCTGAAATAAAGAAAGCGGTCATCAAACTGAATGACGGTTTTTCGGGTGATGGCAATGCAGTGATCAGGTATCCTGCAAAACTATCGGGTAAAAAAATGTTCGACTGGGTACATCACAATCTCTATAAAGCAATGGTTCCGGTTGCAAAGGACCTGAGCATTAAAAAGTTCCTGGAAAAATTTGAGCTGATGGAAGGCATCGTGGAAGCTTTTGTGGAAGGCGAAGAAAAAACATCGCCATCGGTACAGTGCCGGATCAATCCCAGGGGGGATGTGGATATCATATCCACGCATGACCAGGTTTTAAGCGGTGAAAACGGGCAGGTGTTTGTGGGCGCCCATTTCCCGGCTGATGAAAGTTACCGTACAGAAATAGCCATTATGGCCAAATCCATTGCCGAAGTGTTGAAGGATGCAGGAGTGCTGGGCAGGTTCAGTATAGATTTTATTTCGGTTAAGGAAATGGACGGATGGAAACATTATGCCATTGAGATCAACCTGCGCAAGGGAGGTACCACACACCCGTTTTTAATGCTGCAGTTCTTAACCAACGGGCATTATGATGAGGCTACCGGTATTTTTGAAACGCCCAATAAACAGCAGCTGTATTATTTTGCATCCGACAATGTGCACAGCGAATCCTATAAAGGTTTAACCCCGCAGGACCTGATCGATATTGCCATGTTTCACGGACTTCATTTTGACGGGGCGGCGCAAAAGGGCGTGATGTTTCATATGATCGGCGCTTTATCGCAGTATGGAAAAATGGGCATGGTTTGCATTGGTACTTCCCGGGAGGAAGCCTATGCCTATTATAAAAAAACTATTGAAGTGCTGGATGCTGAAACGGGATGATGAAAAGGTTTAAGGTTTAAAGTTTAAGGTTTAAAGTTAAG
>CAZBIK010000082.1:0-11817 GCA_964491955.1 uncultured Ferruginibacter sp. | reverse complement strand
ACGGGCAGTGCGGTTTCAGCCATGAGTGCTTTCGGGCCTGCCATATCTGTTACCGTTTTTCCATCCCTGGATAATACCGGCGACCAGCTTTATTTACGCAGCCCTCAGAACAGGATCATCCATGCGGTGAGTTATGCCGATGGCTGGTACGCGAATGCTTTAAAAAAGGAAGGTGGCTGGTCACTGGAAATGATCGACCCCAAAAATCCATGCAGCGGCATAACAAACTGGACCGCCAGTAATGATGTAAAAGGTGGGTCGCCGGGAAGAAAAAACTCAGTGGATGCTGTCAACCCGGATATCAGTTCCCCGCAATTATTAAGGGCCTTCGCAGCCGACAGTGTTAATATAACCCTTGTTTTTGATGAACCGCTGGATAGTGTGAAAGCTGCAGTGACTGCTAATTATACCATCAGTGACGGAATCGGTTTACCTCAACTGGCCATACCTGTAATACCGGCATTTGAAAAAGTCAATTTACGATTGAATAACCCGCTTACCCGTGGTACTGTATATACAATAACCGTGTCAGCTGTTACAGATTGTGCCGGTAACGTGGTTGACACAAGAAACAGTGTACGGGTTGGGTTGAGTTCGGTGGCTGACAGCCTGGATATGGTGATCAATGAAATTTTATTCAATCCACAGTCAAACGGAACAGATTATGTAGAACTGTACAACCGGGGCGAAAAGATCATTGACCTGAACCAGGTTTATATCGCCAACCGGAACAGTGCAGGAGTTGTCAGTAATATCAAACAACTGAGTGCAGACAATTATTTATTCTTCCCGATGGATTTTATGGTGATCACCGAAGACCCGGGTATTGTAAAAAGGGATTTTATCACCCAAAATATGGATGCTTTTGTTACGGTACCATCCATGCCTTCGTTCAATGATGATAAAGGCTCTGTGATCATTCTGAATGCACAGGGGCATATAACCGATGAATTAAACTATGATGAAAAATGGCATTTTAAACTGATCGATAACAAGGAAGGCGTAGCACTGGAAAGGATCGATCATAATGCACCTGCCCAGGATCCCGGGAACTGGCACAGCGCTGCTACCAGCGTGGGATATGGAACACCAACCTATAAAAATTCACAGTTCCGGGCCGACCAGCAGTTGCAGGGCGAAGTAACCGTGTTGCCTGAAATAATTTCACCTGATAATGACGGTATGGATGATTTTGCAACCATTGGATATCTTTTTCCGTCGCCGGGATATGTAGCCAATATCAGCATCTTTGATGCTAATGGAAGGGTGGTGAGGTACCTGCAACGAAATGCATTGTGTGGTATAAAAGGGAACTTCCGCTGGGACGGACTGGGCGAAAAAATGCAAAGACTCCCTGTGGGCATTTATATTATTTATACCGAAGTGTTTAACCTGGAAGGTAAGAAGAAAGCATTTAAGCAGGTTATCGTACTGGCAAGGAGAAATTGACTTGTCCCCGTCTCTGACGGGGATAAGCTGGTTACAAGTCTTTGACTTGTACCTGAGACAAAGTCTCAAAACCATAGCATCCCCGTCGGAGACGGGGACGAGAAAACGAAACTTATATATTTTATGTCAGGAGACAGATACTTTATCACCGATCAAACCGCCTGTTATTTTCTAACTTTCACTGTTGTGGATTGGGTGGATGTTTTTATAAGGCCGGTTTATAAACAGATCATTGTTGACTCTTTAAATTTTTGTATTGAAAAAAAAGGGCTTGTTGTTTTTGGCTGGTGTTTGATGACCAATCATTTACATTTAGTAGCTGAGGCAAAAGAAGGGTATAAACTTTCACATATTATCAGGGATTTTAAAAAATTTACAGCAAGATCAATTTTAAAAGTAATTGAAGTTGAACCCGAAAGCAGGAAAGACTGGATATTGTATAGGTTTGAATATGCCGGTAAATTCAGGAATAATATTGAAAAATATCATTTTTGGCAGGACACTAACCATGCCATATACCTGGATCCGCATAAACCAAAAATGTTAAGGCAAAGGCTTAACTTTTTACAGGATAACCCGGTAAGGGCTGGCATAGTTGAAAATGCTGCGGATTACCTGTACAGTTCAGCCAGGGATTACTACGGACGAAAAGGGCTTGTAAATGTAATGGTTATAGATACTTAACTTGTCCCCGTCGGAGACGGGGATAAGCTGGTTATAAAACTTTGACTTGTACCTGAGACAAAGTCTCAAAACCATAGCATCCCCGTCGGAGACGGGGACGGGAGACGGGAAAAATTCCTTAGTTTTAGCAATCCAAAATAATTAATCACGCAAAATAACAGTTTATGCAAAACAGGTTCATACCGGCAATCATCATTGCTGTATTGCTAATTTCTTCATGTAATAACAAAGATTCAGAAATGACAAAATCAGGATTTAGCTGGCCGGACAGTGTGGCTGCCCCGGTAGCAGAAAAAAAAAGCAAAGGAACTCACAGCCCATGGCGATACCCGCATTGATCAGTATTACTGGATGAATGATTTTTTTAAGAAAGGACCTGACAGTACCAAAGTGGTAGATTACCTCAAAGCAGAGAATGCCTATTTTGATACCTTGATGAGCAGTACCAAAAAGTTCCGGGAAGATCTGTATACAGAAATGAAAGCAAGGATAAAGGAAAAAGATGAGAGCGTTCCGGTTTTTAAGAACGGGTATTATTATTACAACCGTGTAGTGGAAGGTAAGGATTATTTTGTGTATTGCCGTAAAAAAGGATCCCTGGAAGCTGCAGAAGAAGTGTTGCTGGATGTGAATGCCATGGCCGAAGGGCATAATTATTTTTCGGCAACCGGTTTTGATGTGAGCATGGATAATAAATTGCTGGCTTATGGCATTGATCTGTTATCCCGGAGGCAATATGATATCTATGTAAAAAACCTGGAAACCGGGGAAATTTATAAAGACAAGATCCCCAATTCAGAAGGCGACCCGGTATGGGCCAATGATAACCAGACCATTTTTTATACGGCAAAGAACCCCGTAACCCTTTTATCAGAAAAAATAAAAAGACATAAGCTGGGTACCGATGCCGCAACTGATAAAACAGTGTATGAAGAAAAGGATGTAACCAATTATATCGGTGTTGGAAAGACCAAGTCGGATAAATTTATCCTGATCACATCGCAGGCAACCTTATCATCAGAAGTAAGATGGCTGGATGCCGGTAAGCCTGAAGGCACATTCACCGTTTTTCAGCCGCGTATGAAGGAAGTATTGTATAATGTTGATCATGCAGTTGATAAATTTTACATCCGCACCAACCTGCAGGCGAAGAATTTCAGGATAATGACCACTGCAGAAAGCAAAACCGATTCATCTGCCTGGAAGGACCTGATTGCACATGATGACAAGGTGCTGGTGCAGGGATTTGACCTGTTTAAGAATTTCTTGGCCATTTCCGAACGTAAGGACGGGTTAACCCGCATTCATATTCTGAATACGCAAAACAATGATTCGCATTTCCTGGCTTTTGATGAAGCCGCTTATGCTGCAGGCATTTCTTACAGCCCGGATTACAATACGGATGTGATGCGCTATAATTACACCTCGTTAACAACACCCAACTCGGTGTATGATTATAATATGAGTACCAAAACCAAAAAGCTGATGAAGCAGCAGGAAGTGATCGGTACTTTTAAACCGGGAGATTATGAAACAGAAAGGGTATTTGCCACTGCAAAGGACGGCACAAAAATTCCAATCTCTATTGTATATAAAAAAGGGTTTAAAAAAGACGGGCAGGCGCCTTTGATGCTGTATGGATATGGTTCTTACGGTGCCAGTATGGACGCTTCTTTCAGCAGTGTAAGGCTGAGTTTGCTTGACCGTGGCTTTGCTTATGCAATTGCGCATATACGTGGCGGACAGGAGATGGGCAGGTATTGGTATGAAGATGGTAAGATGATGAAGAAGATCAACACGTTCACAGATTTTATTGACTGTGCCGAATTTTTACTGGCAGGAAAATACACAAGCAAAGCACATTTGTACACCAGTGGCGGCAGCGCCGGCGGACTGCTGATGGGTGCCGTGGTCAATATGCGTCCTGATCTCTGGCATGGTGTGATCGCAGCCGTTCCGTTTGTGGATGTATTAACCACCATGAGCGACCCAACCATACCATTAACCACAAACGAATATGATGAATGGGGTAACCCGGCCAATAAAGAGCACTATATGTACATGAAATCCTATTCGCCTTATGATAATGTAACCAAACAGGAATATCCCAACATGCTCGTAACAACCGGTCTGCACGACAGCCAGGTCCAGTATTTTGAACCGGCAAAATGGGTTGCCAAACTGCGTGAAATGAAAACAGGGAATAACGTTTTGTTATTGCATACCGATATGGAAGCAGGGCATGGCGGCGCATCCGGAAGGTTCAAGGCCTTAAAGGACAGGGCCAGGGAATATGCATTTTTATTTGCACTGGAAGGGATCACAAAATAGATTATTGTCCGCTGATGAATTGGAATATTTTCACGGTATTAGTTGTACTTGTAATCGGCCAGTCTTTGTTGCTGGCCGTTTACTTTATAGCAGGGTATAAAAAACAATTTTATGCCAACCGGTTCCTGGCAGCATTATTTTTGGTTGTCCTCATCAACCTCGTTTTGGTACTGCTGAAACAAACTGCAATTATAGCAGTTCTTCCTGCCTGGAACTGCATATCCGGTTTTTTGGTTGGCCCTTTCCTCTACTTCTTCTGTATTTCTCTTTTACGCAGTTCCGGTAAATGGAAAAGGCTAAGCTGGCTGCATTGCCTTCCTTTTATAATTGGATTTCTATGGCTCAATTTATCCACGATACTGCGTATCCCTGAAAATTATTTTTTGGCAGCGCCGGAATGTTTTACATTCAAACTTATTGCAGCGTTTTCATGGATGATATACCTGTTTTTCAGTTTACGTGAAATAGTACTTACAAAAAATGCGATGAAGGAAAGCCGCTCCGAAATACCAGCATCAGTATTTAATTGGTGCAGCTTAATTGTCTTCAACTTTAGCCTGATCATTATATTGGATGCCTTCTCAATTTTATTAAACCCTTTACACATTCCTCATTTACTTGCCGGGTTATTGGATAATGCCGGTTTGTTCGTTTTTTGGCTGTTTGCAAATTTGCTGATTCTGAAAATCATGATAAGCCCCCTGATATTTACAGCCCTGCAGCAGGAAGAAGAATTGCTGGCCGAATCCAAAATAGAAAAATATAGGTCTTCCCCACTTACAAAGCAGGACAAAGAAAAAATGATCGGCAGGCTGGAGCAATTGATGCAGAAGGAAAAACCCTGGTCAAAACCGGGAATTACAATAGCTGAACTGGCTGAATCTGCCGGTATCCAGGCAAGGTACCTGTCGCAGGTAATTAATGAAAATTATAATGAGAATTTCTATGATTTTATCAACCGCTACCGGATAGAGGAGACAAAGAACAGGATTCTGAATGCTTCGGATGATAAAGAAACAATTTCGGAAATTATGTACCAGGTTGGGTTTAACAGCAAGTCATCTTTTAATAACGCCTTTAAAAAAATTACCGGCCAGACACCGGGCCAATTCAAAAAAACGATGCTAAAACATTAAAACCATCCCTATGGCCCGGAAAATGCGTTCGAATTCATGTATTAATACCTTCCGGGCATTTTTTTAAGCCAAATTGCAGTCATATAAATTTAAATGATGCATTTTGTAAAACAAATTCTGGTTGCTTTATTTTCACTTTCACTGCTCATTTCTACATATTGCCGGGGCCAGGCCTCAATTGTTTTAAAGAATGGTATATCCATAGAAAATATCGTGGTCATTTCGGGTACCGCCAGCGAACAGATAAAAACCTATCGGGGCTTTGTAATAATTGATGATGGAAAGATCGTGTTTGCCGGGAGAAAAAGACCATACTTAACCGGGCATTTTCAAACCATCAATGGTGAAGGAAAATATATAATTCCCGGGTTGATTGATTCACATGTGCATACCGGGCAGGTAGTTGGATTTGCAGAAAAGCACTATGAAAAATATCCTGATTTAACAAAAACAGTTCTACAGCATGAACCAAAAGCTTATTTATATTTTGGTTTTACAACACTTATAGATCTTGGTGACAGGAATAGTGAAATAATTAAACTTTATCAAAACAGTTTATACGCTCTTCATTTATTTGGAGTGGGGCATACTGTCCGCCAATTCGACGGTTATGGGCATAATTTTTTTAAAAAACCTGAAATATACACCGGGAAAATGTTTAACTGGGTGTATAATCCCGATCAATTGCAGGATATTCCAGGGTGGATTGATATTGCGGAACATACACCCCAGGTGGTTATTCAAAATGCTGCTAATGCAGGCGCCATAGCTGTTAAAACATTTTATGAAGATGGTTTCAGTGGGGTGATACCTGGCCTGAAATTGCCGGCTGATGTCTTACTGAAAGAAATTGTGCATGCAGCGCATTTGAAAAAAATCCCGGTGATCCTTCATGCCACGTCTGTTGATGCCTATAAAAAAGGCTTGGTGGCCGGCGTTGATATTCTTGCCCACGGACTTTGGCATTTTGAAAAGGGAAATTTTCTGGACGCCACTCCCCCTGCAAGGTTGAAAATTGAAGAGCTGATTGGGCAGATAGTTGAAAAAGGAATTTTCGTTCAACCAACCATGCGAGTAGTGCTGAGTGAAAAAAATATTTTTAACCTGGACCTGTTATCACATCCTGATTTAAAAAACGCCTTGCCGCCAGCATTTATAGATTGGTTTGATACCCCTGAAGGAAAATGGGGCCAGGAGGACCTTAAGGATATGTATTTAAACTCAGCGTTGCTCGACAAGCATATAGCCCCGGTAGTTTATCTTGATTCACTTTGCAACAGGGTTTACAATATGATAAACCTGATGAAAAGAAAGGGCGTGAAGTTTATTTTCGGCACAGATACGCCAACCAGTGCCGCAGGTTTGGGTGGTGTGGCAGGGCTGAATGGTTTACTCGAATTACAGGCCCTGGAAAAAGCAGGGCTCAGTTTAGAAGAAATATTTTTTGCAGCCACCATCCGTAATGCACTTGCCTTTAAACTAAATGACCGTATTGGTTCGGTTGAAACCGGCAAGAATGCCGATCTGCTGATTCTGCATTCCAATCCTTTGATCAACATCAACGCATACAACGAAATTGAAACGGTGATCATCGGGGGCAAAATGATACAGAGAGCAGATTTGTCGGCCACCAGGTAAATAATATAAAATTCAGAACAATGAAACAGATTTGTTTAATAATTGCCCAATTGTTTTTAGCAGCAATAAGTATATCAGCTCAAAACAACAACAGGGGGGTCTTCATAAAAAACATAACAATCATTTCTGCTGATGCAAAGAAGATAAGTACCTATTTGGGTAATGTGGTTATTGAGGCTGATAGAATTGTATATGCGGAAAATAAAAGGCCTGTTTTACCGGGCTCTTACAACGAAATTGATGGCACAGGTAAATACCTGGTTCCGGGATTGATAGATTCACATGTACATCTTTCCAATATTGCAGGCCTGAACCGGCAACTTAGACAAAAATATCCCGAACTGGTAAAATTGTATTTTGAGCAATTGCCCAAAAGCTTTCTCTATTTTGGTTATACCACCCTCATTGATCTTAATAATTATGCACCACAGGTGATCAATAAAATTAAAAGCAGCCCGCTGAGACCGGATATTTATACCTGTGGTGAGCAATTGCAGGTGATGAATGATTTTATGATGGAGATGGAGGATGCATCAATTGAAGAGCGGTATCAGTCTTCATTTGTGTATGATAAATACAACAGAAAATTGGCGATTCCTGATTCAATTGACAAAGCAAAACATGCTGTACCTATGCTGGTTTCAAAAAATGTTAGGGAACAGCAGGGCATTTGCCTGAAAATGGCTTATGAAGACGAAGCGTCAGGCCTGCCGGTTAGCTGGCAGTTGCCGGACAGTTACCTGATGAAGGATATTATTGCTGAAGCAAAAAAATACAATGTACCGGTTATGCTGCATGCAACATCATACGAGGCACAGAAATTTGGCGTAGAAACCGGGGTGCACGTGCTTGCACACAGCATGTGGAACTGGAGTGCCGATCCCCGGGATTTTGATAATAAAGACCTCAGCGCAATGCATAAGAAATTGCTGTTGCAGATTGCTAATAAACAAATCGCTTATCAACCCACATTTAGGGCCATAACTGCTGAAAATGATTTACTGGATCCTGGTTTTGTTAACGATACAATGCTTGAACATGTTTATCTCCCGCAGTACCTGTATTTTCTCAAAACTGAGGAGGGGCAGTGGGGGAGAGAAAAAATACTGGGCCGGGCAAATTATTTAAAAGAAAAAAACCCGGCTTTTTACAAAGCCTTTAGAAAGGATTTTATTTCTGACCTGGAAATGTTTACGGAAGGGTATAAGTTATACAAACACAGGATCAATACAGTTGTAAAATTCCTTGAAGACAACCATGCGAATTTAATTTTTGGTACAGATGGCGTTGCCATGAATATGTACACGAACCCTCCCGGTTACAATGGTTTCCTGGAAATGAAACACTGGGCAGATGCCGGCATTTCACTGGAAACTCTTTTTAAAGCCGTTACTATTAATAACGCCCGAACATTTCATATAGATAACCTGTATGGCAGTGTCGAAAAAAATAAGATAGCAAACCTGGTTATCCTGGATACTGACCCATTGAAAGATGTGAATGCCTATAATAAAATTCACTATGTAATAATGAGAGGAGAGATCATAAAAAGGGAAAAGTTGTCGGCACATTAATTTCTGCAGACATTACAAAGCCATTCATAGAATCAGCACCGGGTTTGTTTTCCATGATATATCGTGCCATTAAACATCACCTAAAAGCCAAAACATTATCCAGTGAAATTGATGCTGCAAAAAATGGACGTATAAGTATAATTTAATTCCTACCTGCCACCTTCCCGGTACATATTGACTATTCAGACAGGCTCATTTTTTTATGAAAGATTTCTGGTAAAATTATACCAAATCAATATCAAAATTCACCAGCTGCACAAATTCGCTCAGCCGGGCATCAATATCTTCTTTGGTAATTTCTTTCAGTCTTTCCGGCCCGAATTTTTCAACACAGAAACTGGCCATGGCGCTGCCAACAATAATGGCTGTTTTCATATTTTCAAAACTGATGTCTTTTGTTTTAGCCAGGTGGCCGATAAAGCCCCCTGCAAAAGTGTCGCCGGCACCGGTTGGGTCAAATACATCTTCCAGCGGCAAAGCAGGAGCAAAGAAAACAGAATTCTTATGGAACAATAAAGCGCCGTGTTCCCCTTTTTTAATGATCAGGAAATCCGGCCCCATCTGCATAATCAGGCGGGCAGCTTTTACCAGCGACAGCTCACCGCTGAGTTGCCTGGCCTCAGCATCATTCACCAGCAGCACATCCACTTTTTTTAAAACCGCTTTCAGGTCATCCATCGCAATATCCATCCAGAAATTCATGGTATCCATCACGATCAGTTTCGGCCGAACCTTTAACTGATCGATCACACTCATTTGTATATTTGGAGACAGGTTACCCAGTATTAAAAATTCAGCACCCTGGTATGAGTCGGGAACAACCGGGTTAAAATCTTCCAGTACATTCAGGTCGGTGACCAGGGTATCCCGGCTGTTCATGTCCAGGTGGTACTTACCACTCCAGAAAAATGATTTTTTATCTTTTACTGTTTCAACGCCATCCAGCACAACGCCCCGTTTCTTCATTTCGTCAAGCTCTTCTTTAGGGAAATCGTAACCTATAATAGAGATCTGCTGGATGGGCGTTACAAAATTTCCGGCGGCATAAGCTACATATGTACCCGAGCCTCCTACTATTTTATCAACTTTACCAAACGGAGTTTCAATGGCATCAAAGGCCATGGTACCAACACAAATTACTGACATACGTGTATTTTAGATTTTTGACTGATGATTTCAGGTTTGTTTTTAATACAAAAAGCAAAAGTAATAGATTAAAGTAAGATGATTAGGAGTAATTTTATGAATTATGAACCGGCCTGGTTTTTTGATTTTAACCCGGGCATCAGTTTATTTTAACTTATATAATCTTCATAACAATCATCCCCTGTCCATCAGCCTTAGCGGCAAGACGGGGCCATAATGCATATGCTGATACAAATACATCCCGAAAATCCACAACCACGGCTTATAAAACAGGTGGCCGAATGCCTGAAAGACGGTGGTGTGATCATTTATCCCACCGATACCATTTACGGGCTGGGCTGCGACATCAACCAGCAAAAAGCAATCAGCAGGATTTGTACATTAAAGAACATGGATCCCAAAAAAGCACAACTGTCATTTATCTGCCGCGACCTCAGCCATTTAAGTGATTATACCAAACCGATCGATACCCCGCTTTACCGTATGCTGAAAAGTTATTTGCCCGGCCCTTTTACATTTATCCTGCCGGCCAGTAAACAGGTCCCCAAAAACCTGCAAAGTAAAAAATCAACAGTTGGTATCAGGATACCGGATAATATTATTTGTCAGCATATCCTGGACGCACTGGGTAACCCGATCGTGAGTACATCGCTGCCCGGTGAGATGGTGGAGGAGTATACCGACCCGGAGGTTATCAATGAAAAATTCGGGGATAAAGTGGATTTTGTAATTGATGGCGGTATCGGCAGTATGACTGCATCAACCGTTGTTGATTGTACATCGGATGAATGGACAGTAATCAGGCAGGGCAAAGGTGAATTCATTACTGATTGACCGGAGAACTTCCTGCAGGAACCAGCCGGTTCAGGATCAGCCCCGGCCGTGCCGGCTGAATATTAAAACTGCTGCGGTGGTGTATGCACAGCCCGTATTGTTCAATGGCATGCCGGTGGGCAGCGGTTCCATACCCTTTATTTTTATCCCAGCCATAATGCGGGAATAATGCATGGATTTTTTGCATGTACACATCACGGTAAGTCTTGGCTAAAATACTGGCTGCCGCAATGGATGCATATTTACCATCACCCTTGATGATACATTGGTGCGGAATCTGGGGATACCGTTTAAAACGGTTGCCGTCGATCAGCAAAAACCCGGGTACCTGTTTTAATTTATTTACTGCAAGGTGCATGGCGGTAAAACTGGCCTGTAAAATATTTATTTTGTCAATGGTTTCATTATCCACCGAAGCCACGGCATATGCAATACTTTCTTTTTCAATGACCGGCCTAAGCAGGTCCCTTTGTTTTTCATTCAGCTGTTTGCTGTCGTTCAGTAAAGGGTGATGAAAATCCTTTGGCAGGATCACAGCTGCTGCAAATACCGGCCCGGCATAGCACCCCCTTCCGGCTTCATCCAAACCGGCTTCCGTTAAATGTTCATGTAAATAAGCAGCCAACATCTGTGTGGAACAAATATCCGCTAAAATCATAAAAAACCAATTCAAATTGCCATAAGCAGTTCCCGCTGCAGTAAATTTGCAGCCATATGGATAATTTGACGCAGGTGTTCACGGAAAAACAAATACGCTCCCGGCAACAGGTCGCAAACTGGCTTTTAGTTGGCGTTGCCATGATCATAATACAGGTATTGATCGGCGGCATTACCCGTTTAACAGAATCGGGACTTTCCATTACCGAATGGAAACCCATAACCGGAACCCTGCCGCCTTTGAATGATGCAGCCTGGCTGGCCGAGTTTGAGAAGTACAAGGTAACCGACCAGTTCAAGTATGTACACCAACATTTTTCTTTGTCCGATTTTAAATTCATTTTTTTCTGGGAATGGTTTCACCGCAG
>CAZBIK010000081.1:0-11822 GCA_964491955.1 uncultured Ferruginibacter sp. | reverse complement strand
TTGGCCGGCAGGTGTTTTCAGCCCTGGCAGCCTTTTGCGGCTTTGCCCTCACCATGTTGCAACTGTTCAACCATTCATTTAAAGGTACAACCGAAACAGCCCTTGAACCCAGTGTCGCCAATATCGGCACCCAAATGCTGGGTGTTGAAGAAAGTGGATATGCATTGCCTTTTGAAGTGGTAAGTATCTTATTGCTGGCAGCATTGATCGGTTGTATAGTAATTGCATTAAAAAGTAAACCAGAAATAAATAATGAACAAGGAACAAGGAATACTGAATTATGACCGGAATGACAACCTTCGGTATTCAAAATTCCTTGTTCCCTGTTCGATATTAAAATTATGATTGAACCCGGACTATATCACATGCTATTCATCAGTGCCGCATTGTTCTTCATTGGTGTATATGGTTTTTTTACCAGGAGGAACCTCGTGACCATGCTGATGAGTGTAGAGCTGATACTGAACAGTGTGAACCTGAATTTTATAGCGTTCAATAAATATTTGTGGTACGACAGGTTAGACGGTGTTTTCTTTACCATTTTTATTATTGCCATAGCTGCGGCAGAAGCTGCTGTGGCCATAGCGATCATAATAAATCTTTACCGCAGTCACCAGTCCATTGATGTGGAGAATGCAGAAGAAATGAAATTTTAAAATTGTAAAATAATGAACAAGGTAGAAGAAATGTAGAATATTGATCGTCCGCAGGACTCTGTGATGAGTTACAGACTTCAAAATTCAGTATTCCTTGTTTCCTGTTCGATATTCAAATGCCAAACGCAACATACATAGCACTCATCATTTTACTGCCACTGGCTGGTTTTTTAATGCTCGGGATATTTGGGAGAAAATATTTTAAGCAAACTTCGGGAATCATCGGAACTTCCTTGTTATTGGTTTCAACTTTCCTGGCATTGTATACAGCGTATGGTTATTTCTTTGAGTATGGGAAAGTGGATGGCATTTATCAGAAACTGGTTCCTTTAAAATATACCTGGCTTGAATTCAGCCCGGGCGTTTCCATAGATATGGGCATCATCATCGATCCCATTTCTGTAATGATGCTGGTGGTGGTCAGTTTTATTTCACTGATGGTGCATATCTACAGCCTGGGTTATATGAAAGGCGATGAAAGGTTCCCGACCTATTATGCATTCCTGGGCCTGTTTACATTTTCCATGCTGGGATTGGTTATTTCCTCCAATATTTTCCAGATCTATATTTTCTGGGAACTGGTTGGGGTATCCTCATTCTTACTGATCGGTTATTATTATAATAAGCCCAGTGCGGTGGCCGCCTGTAAAAAAGCGTTTATTGTAACACGTTTTGCCGATGTGGGATTTTTGATCGGCATATTGATATTATCTTTCTATTCAGGCACATTGGATTTTAATATCCTGATCTCCACATTAACTTCACCCGAATCGAATGAATATAAAAATGCAGTTACCGCTTCATTCCTTGGTGTATCTGCATTAACCTGGGGATTGGTGCTGGTATTCATCGGCGGTGCAGGTAAGAGTGCCATGTTCCCGTTGCACATCTGGCTGCCCGACGCGATGGAAGGCCCAACTCCGGTATCCGCATTGATACATGCGGCAACCATGGTAGTGGCCGGTGTTTTTTTAGTGGCAAGATTGTTTCCCGTTTTTGCCATCTCAGCTCCGGATGCTTTGAGTTTGGTGGGCTATGTTGGAGCAATCTCCGCAATGATCGCTGCTGTTATTGCCTGTACCCAAACAGATATTAAAAGAGTGCTGGCTTATTCCACCATGAGCCAGATCGGCTATATGATGTTTGCCCTGGGTGTGTCTGGATATGGAGGAGAAGGCGGACTGGGTTATACTGCATCCATGTTTCATTTATTTACGCATGCCATGTTCAAGGCGCTGTTGTTCCTCGGTGCCGGTGCAGTCATTCATTATATACACAGCAACGAAATGAAAGATATGGGCGGGCTTAGAAAATATTTACCCATTACCCATATTACATTTTTAATTGCCTGCCTGGCCATTGCCGGAGTACCGCCATTTGCCGGTTTTTTCAGCAAGGAGGAAATTTTACTGGCAGCCTGGCAAAACAACCCGGCCATTTACTGGATAGCATTGATCACTTCGGGACTGACCGCTTTTTATATGTTCCGGTTATACTTCAGTATTTTCTGGAACAAAGAAGCGAATCTGCATGGCGAACATAAATTACCCTCATTCACTAAAGCTTCGGCGGGTAAAGAAGGAGATTTTGCCATGATGATGCCATTGGTGCTGCTGGCCATTGGTGCCGCTGTTGCAGGATTTATTCCATTCGGGCACTTTGTAAGTTCCGACGGGACAAAACTGGGGACCGAATTGCACCTGCAGTTTTCCATTGCACCTGTTGCTCTTGCATTGGCTGGGATTTTAATCGCCATGTGGATGTATAAAAAAGAAAGTACCAAACCGGATAGTTTTGCCAGATCAATGAATGGATTTTACAAAGCGGCTTATCATAAGTTTTATATTGATGAGATCTACCTGTTCATCACCCAAAAGATCATTTTTAATCTGATCGGCAGGCCGGCAGCATGGATCGATAAACATATTGTGGATGGGTTGGTGAATGCAACCGGCAACAGTACAAGGGATATTTCAGAAACAATAAAAGGATTACAATCAGGTAAAGTACAGCAATATGCCATTTACTTTTTAGCAGGTGTAATAGGACTGGCTTTACTTTTTATTTACATATTGAAATAAAATAATTAACAAATAAATAATGAACAAGGAACAAGGAATTTCGAACATTGAAGTGCAGACTTCCTCACAGTGTCCTTCCTTTTGGGCCATGAGGGTGGACGATCATCATTCTACATTCCTAGTTCCTTGTTCTACATTCATATGAACCTGACCTTATTGATATTGTTGCCTTTATTCACTGCAGTAGCCATACTGCTGATGCGGAATGCCGCCCAGGTAAAATGGGTGGCATTGGCAGGTGCAACAGCGCAGTTTGTATTGGCATTTGTATTGCTTTTCCTTTTCCGGGAACAAAGGCAGGAAGGCAATACCGCACAGATGTTATTTGAGCTGCAATACAACTGGTTCCCATCATGGAACATCAGTTTTCACTTGGGCGTAGACGGCATATCAGTTGCCATGATCTTGTTAACTGCCTTTGTTGTCATTGCCGGTGTACTGGTTTCCTGGAACGTAACAAAAATGACAAAGGAATTTTATTTCCTGCTCATCCTGTTAAGCCTGGGTGCTTATGGATTTTTTATTTCGCTTGACCTGTTCATCCTGTTCTTCTTTTTAGAGATTGCCGTTATTCCAAAATATTTGCTCATCGGTATCTGGGGAAGCGGAAAAAAAGAATACAGCGCCAATAAACTGGCCCTGATGTTAATGGGCGGCTCGGCATTGGTGTTGGTTGGGTTGCTGGGTATTTATTTTTCGGGAACAGAACGCAGCTTCGACCTGTTAAAATTATCGCAGCTGAATATTCCCATTGAAACACAGATGATCTGTTTTCCATTACTGTTTGTGGGTTTTGGTGTGTTTACAGCTTTATTTCCTTTTCATACCTGGGTGCCCGATGGCCACTCATCTGCGCCAACAGCGGGATCTATGTTTTTAGCGGGTATCTCCATGAAACTGGGGGGCTATGGCTGTTTGCGGGTGGCAACCTATATCATGCCGGAAGGGGCAAAAGAATATGCAAACATCATCATTGTACTTTCTGTCATCGCCATTTTATATGGGGCGTTCGCTACCATGATGCAGAAGGATCTGAAATACATCAATGCCTATTCATCGGTGAGCCACTGCGGATTTGTTTTATTGGGGATCGGCATGTTAACCAAAACTTCCATGACGGGCGCTGTGATGCAGATGGTTTCACATGGATTGATGACGGCCCTTTTCTTTGCCGTTATCGGCATGATCTATGAACGTACACATACACGTCAGGTGAGTGAGATGAGTGGCTTGTTGAAACGGATGCCTTTTATCATATCCATATTATTTATTGTTGGTTTGTGTTCATTGGGTTTGCCCGGGTTAAGTGGTTTTGTGGCCGAGATGACCGTATTCATGGGTTCCTGGCAGCATCCTGATACATTCAGAAGGGTAGCAACCATACTGGCCTGTCTTTCAATTGTGGTAACAGCCGTTTATATCTTACGTGCCGTTACGGCAACAGCGATGGGACCGTTAAAGGCAGGTTTTGAAACATTGACCGATGCCACCTGGAATGAAAAACTGGCTGCATTGATCCTGGTTGCCGGTATCATTGCGATCGGTGTTGCACCTTTCTGGCTGAATGACCTGGTGAGTCCGGGTGCAGAAATTATTATGCAAAAAATATCCCCGGTAACAACCGGGATCAAATAACAACGGATGAATGAAATGCTCACATTGATGAAGCCTGAACTGGTACTGACCGGTATCATTTTCCTGCTCCTGTTCATTAAAGTAGGAAAGGGGATGAAAAATGAGCACCTGTTATTGCTGGTACAGGGTTTGTTGCTGCTGAATTTCATTGCCGGGTTTTTCGGGAATGCCGAAGGGTCATTGTTTGATGGCATGTACCTCACCACCAATTTGATCGTGCTGCAGAAAAATATTTTAAACCTGGGTGTTTACCTCATCTCCTTATTGTTTGCCGGCTGGTTTAAAAGATCCGAACACATGCCGGAGTTTTTTATGCTGATGTTGTCGGCATTGCTGGGTATGTTCTTCCTCATTTCAAGCGGAAACCTGCTGATGTTCTTCTTGGCCCTGGAACTGGCCACCATCCCGGTTGCAGCGATGGCCAATTTTGACCTGGATAAAAAAAGGTCATCAGAAGCAGCCATGAAAATGATCTTATCTTCTGCATTTGCTTCCGGTATTTTATTGTTTGGCATTTCATTATTGTATGGCGCAACAGGCACCATCAGTTTTGCTGAACTGCCGCAATACATAAACGGAAGCCCGTTGCAGGTTTTGGCCCTGGTATTTTTATTTTCAGCTTTTGCTTTTAAATTATCCATAGTGCCATTTCATTTATGGACGGCCGATGTATATGAGGGAGCTCCTGTGGCAACCACATCTTTCCTCTCCGTGATCTCAAAGGGTGCAGTGGCTTTCATTTTCATGGCTACTTTGTACAAGGTTTTCCAGAATATGCATGGGGTTTGGTATAACCTGGTGGTCATATTATCAATTGCCACCATGATCATTGGCAACCTGTTTGCATTGCGCCAGCAAAATATAAAACGTTTTCTAGCATTTTCATCCATTGCACAGGTTGGTTTTATTTTGGTGGGTGTCAGCAGTAATTCCATTGAAGGAACAACTGCTGTTGTTTATTTTATTTTGATCTATGTTTTTAGCAACCTGGCGGCATTTGGTGTGGCATCAGCAATTGCAGAACAAACCAACCGGGAGAATATTGATGATTATAAAGGGATGTATCAAACCAATCCATTTATAAGCTGGATATTGGCACTGGCCTTATTTTCCCTGGCAGGTATTCCGCCAACAGCGGGTTTCTTTGGTAAATTATTTTTACTCACTGCCGGTGCCGGTGCTGCAAAAGCAAGTTATATGTTCATTACCATTGCTGCACTGAACATGATCATCTCTTTGTATTATTATTTACGGGTTATCCGGTCGGTGTTCATGGATAAAAATGATCACCCGCTTGAAAAGATTAAATTGGAAAGCCCGGCAAAATTTGCTTTGATCATTTGTGCAGCTGGCATCATCCTGGTTGGGTTATTGAGCTGGATCTATGATTATATTGTTAATATGGTTTAGGAGTCTTTGGGTTCAGGGGTTTAGTATAAACGTATGCTTAAGCTTTAAACTACTAAACCAATAAACCACTAAACTATTAAACCATTCAACTTCTAAACCGCTTTAAATGGCAATAAATAAAAATCACGAATTTGAAGAACTGGACGGTGTTAAATGCGGCATCGTGGAAAAGAATGTGTCGCCGGAAAGGGTTGAATTCTTAAAAAAATTACTGGAGTACAATAAATTTACAGTGGTTGCTGTTCCATCCCCTCCGCCAAAACTGGCTGCGGCACCAGTAGTAAAAGTTGAAGAAGGCAAAGAAGCCCCAGTACAGCCGCCTGCACCACCTGTGCCCGAAACATTTACTGTGGGAGTTACAGATTATACATTTAATACCATCAATGCCATTTACGGCAGGTTACTAAAAACACCCGGCGGGCATGTAGTAACCATGGCCTATTGGCAACAGAAAGAGAATGTTAGTCATGATGAGATCCCCTATTATGAGTATAAATAGTTACTGAATTAAAATTTTTAGAAGATAAAAGAATAACTGCTGAACATCCCCTTTAACAACTTCCCCTTCTTCCGTATTATTCAGGCCCGGCATAGGGTTCAGGTAAATGATGAGAATCATTTTCGGGCATGATGTACGTTTTACTAATTAAAGTAATTATGGCATAACTATGTACTGTCTAAAAAACACAGCATCATGTCAAAGTCAACTAAAGCGGGGAAGTATGTGTACTTCTTCGGGGGCGGTAAAGCCGACGGAAATGAATCCATGAAAAACCTGTTGGGTGGCAAAGGGGCCAATCTTGCTGAAATGGCAGGCCATCCAAAACTCCGGTTACCGGTACCACCGGGATTTACAGTTACCACAGATGTGTGCACTTATTTTTATCAACACAAAAAAACCTATCCTAAAAGCTTAAAAGCCCAGGTTGAAGAAGCGCTTGGAAAAATGGAAAAACTTGCCGGTAAAAAATTCGGTGACGAAAAAGATCCATTGCTCGTATCCATCCGTTCCGGGGCAAGACGAAGTATGCCGGGCATGATGGAAACAGTACTAAATGTGGGCCTGACCGGTAAAACGATCAAAGGGCTTATAGTCCAAAGCGGCGATGAACGTTTTGCCTATGATGCTTACAGGCGCCTTATTATGATGTATGCTGATGTAGTGATGGAGAAAGGTGCAGGAATTGAAGTAAAGCACAATAAGGGCATCCGTAAATTGATGGATGAAAAACTGGAACACATCAAACAAAAACAAAAATATACCAGCGATACAGAACTTACCGTTGATGAACTGAAAGCACTGGTTACCGATTACAAGCAAACAATTAAAAAAGTGCTGGGTGCCGAATTCCCGGATGATCCGTGGAAACAGATCTGGGGCGGCATTGGTGCCGTGTTCAGCAGCTGGAACGGCAAACGTGCCATTGAATACCGCAGGATTGAAAAAATCCCCAATGAATGGGGTACGGCTGTAAATGTGCAGTCGATGGTTTTTGGCAACATGGGCAACGACAGTTGTACCGGTGTTGCATTTACCAGGAACCCCGGCAGCGGCGAAAATAAATTCTACGGCGAATACCTGGTGAATGCCCAGGGCGAAGATGTGGTGGCCGGGATCCGTACACCGGCTCCCGTGAATCAATACTCAATGAATGAACAAAGCAAACAGTATACCTCCCTGGAAAAATTAATGCCTTCGCTTTATAAAGAATTGTTCAGTTTTCAGAAAAGACTGGAACAGCATTATAAAGACATGCAGGATATAGAATTCACCATAGAAAAAGGGAAACTGTATATGCTCCAATGCCGTGTGGGCAAACGAAATGGAATTGCTGCCGTTAGAATGGCAGCAGAGATGCACAAAGAAAAACTGATCGATGCCGGAACCGCTATCATGCGGGTAGCACCCAATCAGCTGGTTGAGCTGTTGCTTCCCATGATCGATCCTGCAGCAGAACTTGTCACAAAAAGTATTGCCAAAGGATTACCGGCCGGACCGGGCGGTGCAAGGGGCCGTGTGGTGTTCACATCTGATGATGCAGTGGCATGGGCAGCCAAAGGCGAAAAAGTGATCCTGGTTCGTGAAGAAACTTCGCCGGAAGATGTGGATGGTATGCACAAGGCACAGGCCATACTTACAACCAAGGGTGGCATGACATCTCATGCCGCATTGGTAGCCCGTGGCTGGGGAAAATGCTGTATTGTGGGTTGTTCGGATATTGAAATACATGCCGATACCAAAACTTTTCATGCCAAATCCGGTGCCATCATCAAAGAAGGTGAATGGCTCAGCCTGAACGGAACAAAAGGACTGGTGTATGAAGGCAGCATGGCTTTAACAGATATTGACCTCGATAAGAATGAATCATACAAATACCTGATGAAGCTGGTGGATAAGATAAAACAGATAGGTGTACGTACCAATGCAGAAACTCCCGAAGATGCAGCGCATGCGTTGAAATTCGGCGCTGAAGGCATTGGTTTGTTCCGCACAGAACATATGTTTTATGGCGAAGGCAGTGAACAGCCTTTATTCCTCTTGCGTAAAATGATCGTGAGTAAAACCGAACCGGAAAGAAGGTCGGCGCTTAATGAATTATTTAAGTATGTAAAGAAGGATATCAAAGACACGATGAAAGTGATGCAGGGGTACCCGGTCACCATTCGTTTGCTGGATCCTCCTTTGCATGAGTTTGTGCCACATGACAGGGATAAATTAAATCATCTTGGAAAGGAACTGGGCATCAGTATGAGTGTGTTAAAAAGAAGGGTGCTGGCGCTGCATGAGAATAACCCAATGCTGGGTCACCGCGGCGTGAGGCTGGGCATCAGTTTCCCGGAAATTACAGAAATGCAGGTTCGTGCCATACTGGAAGCTGCTGCTGAGATATTGAAGAGCGGGAAAAAAGCCTTTCCGGAGATCATGGTTCCGGTAACCGTTACCGTAAATGAATTGATCCATCAGAAAGAAATAGTTGACAGGGTATATAAAGAAGTATGTACAAAAATGAAAATGAAAAAGATCCCTTACCTGTACGGTACCATGATAGAAACACCAAGGGCTGCCATCCGCGCAGAACTGATGGCACATGTTGCTGATTTCTTCAGTTACGGCACCAATGACCTTACACAAATGAGTTTTGGTTTCAGCCGGGATGATATTGGCGGGTTCCTGCCAAAATACCTTGATCTGAAAATACTTCCTTACGATCCGTTCCAGACCATTGACCAGGATGGTGTTGGAGAACTGGTACGTGCCGGTATCAACGGGGGCCGCAAAGCAAAACCACATCTCAAAGTAGGTATCTGTGGCGAACATGGCGGCGATGCTGAGAGTGTAAAATTCTTTCACAGGCTGGGTATGAACTATGTCAGCTGTTCTCCTTTCCGGGTACCTATTGCACGTTTAGCTGCTGCACAGGCTGCCATTGAAAGCAAAAGATAACAGGATAAAATAAAAGGGAGCCCGCAATTAATATTGCGGGCTCCCTTTATAAACATTTCAGTTTACTTAATGCTTTCCAGTATCCTGATATAATTGGCCCTTTCGTAACCGGTAGGATCACTGATATGCTGCTGGCTCATCACGCCTTTAAAAGCATCTATACTTTCAAAACCTTTTGAAAGCATCCAGGATCCCAGTTCTTTATTCATGGTTTTCAGATACCCGATGCCGTTTTTATACAGGGCAGAAGCCGTCATGGCCACATCGGCGCCGGCCAGGATATATTTTATCACTTCTATTGAACTTTGTACACCGGTATTTGCTGCCAGCGATATGGGAACCCGGCCATATAAGAGCGCTATCCATAAAAGCGGCAGCCTGATCTCGTTGGATTCACTGTATTGCAGATTATGGATCAATGTTAATTTGCTGATGTCGAAATCGGGCTGGTAAAAACGGTTGAATAAGACCAGGGCATCGGCCTTGTATTCCTGCATGCGTTTGGCCATATTGCCCATGGCACTGAAATACGGGTTGAGCTTTACTGCCACCGGGATCTTTACAGTTGCCTTTATTTCATCAATGATATTTAAATACCGGTGTTCAACTGCCGAAGTTGACAAATGAACATCAGCGGGAATAAAAAATATATTGACTTCCAGTCCATCGGCTCCTGCCTGTTCCATTTGTTTTGCATAATTGATCCATCCTTCATTGGTGATCCCGTTCAGGCTTGCTATTACCGGGATGTTAACCCTTTCCTTTGCTTTCCGGATGATCTCGAGGTATTGGTCCGAACCCTTATGATAGGCATCCAGGTCAGGAAAAAAATCACTGGCCTCGGCAAACATGTTGCTGGTGCTGCTTACAATGGCATCATATTTTGCTTCTTCTTTTTTAATTTGTTCCTCGAAAAGGGAAAACAATACCACGGCACCGGCACCGGCATCTTCCATTTGCATAATATTGCCCACTTCTTCTGATAAAGTGCATGCCGAAACCACGATGGGTGATCCCAGCTTTAATCCCATGTAAGTTGTACGTAAGTTCATAAGAAATGTTTTTATTGCCACGAATGCACGAATTGACACCAATAAAACCAATACAGGTTTATTCGTGAAACTGTGGCATTATAATTTAATTGTGTTTTCTCCATTTAATATATAATGTTTATCAGCTACGTATCAAACTATTGGCAACAATAAAACCAATTCGTGTTCATTCGTGCATTTGTGGCATTGTTATGCTACCGGCACAAAATCACTTGCGGTTTTGGTTGCCAGTTCTTCATAATTCTTCCAGCGCAAATTCACCATCTCCTGTGCCCGTGTCATCAGTTCTTCCGCTTCCTCAGGATTGGTTTGTGTAAGTACTTTATAACGCAATTCCTTATACGCGAATTCTTTCAGTGGTATTTCGGGCCTGGTTGAATCAAGAATGAATGGATTTAATTTTTTAGCCCTTAATACCGGGTTATACCGCATCAGGGGCCAGTAACCACTGGCTACTGCATTTTGCTGTTGTGTAAGACCGTCTTTCAGGTCGTATCCATGCGCAATGCAATGGCTGTAGGCCAGTATCAGCGATGGGCCATCATAAGCCTCGGCTTCCCTCATGGCCAGCATGGTTTGCTGCGGGTTGGCGCCAAACGCAATTCTAGCCACATATACATTACCGTAGGATACGGCCTGCATGGCCAGGTCTTTTTTACCTCCACGCTTACCCGCAGATGCAAATTTTGCGGATGCGGCCGTTGGGGTAGCTTTTGAACTTTGTCCGCCGGTATTGCTGTACACTTCCGTATCCAGCACCAGTATGTTTATATTTTTTCCGCTGGCCAATGCATGATCCAGGCCGCCATAACCGATATCATAAGCCCAGCCATCACCTCCCACCAGCCAAACACTGCGGTGTACCAGTTGCTCACAAACAGAAAGTAAGTGGTTGGCATTGGTACCAGGTATGGCTGTTAATTTTTCTTTTAGCGTTTCGATCCTTTTACGCTGTGCTGCAATTTCAGATTCCTGTAATTGCGGTGCATCCAGTATCTCCTGTACAAATGCATCGCCCAGTTGCGGAGCCAGTTGTTTTAATAAGCGATGTGCCATGGCCAGTTGGTGATCGGCGGTCATGCGCATGCCCAGGCCAAATTCAGCATTATCTTCAAAAAGGGAATTTGACCAGGCAGGGCCCTGTCCTGCGGCATTTTTTGTCCATGGTGTAGTTGGCAAATTGCCGCCATAGATGGATGAACAACCGGTTGCATTGGCAACCAGCAGCCGGTCACCGAATAATTGCGACAATAATTTTATATACGGTGTTTCACCACAACCTGCGCATGCACCGGAGAATTCAAACAGCGGTTCCATGAACTGTGCACCATGTACGGTGGAGAAATTAATTTCAGACCGGTTGTTCCAGGGAAGGTCTTCAAAGAAACTGATCTGTTTTTTAATGATCTGTGTATCCGGCTCTTTGGCCGCCATGTTGATGGCTTTGAAAGCACGGTTTACCGGATCTAAAGCAGGACATACTTCCAAACACAAATTACATCCGGTGCAATCTTCTGCATAAACCTGCAGGGTATATTTTGTT
>CAZBIK010000080.1:0-11833 GCA_964491955.1 uncultured Ferruginibacter sp. | reverse complement strand
GGGTTGAAAAAAAGCGCCTTATTTGCTGCACAGATCCTGCACCCGGCTTAGATCAAAAAATATCCCGGCCTTTTTACAACAATTTTCTTTCCAGCTAAAATTAAAATTGCTGATGATGAATTTATGCAGCCGGGCGATTGCCTGTATCAACTATTCCCAGGCAGGTGTTGCTCATTCACAAAATGAAAAATAAAAAGCACATCGTTGTTCTTACGGGAGCCGGTATCAGTGCTGAAAGCGGGTTAAAGACCTTTCGAGACAGTGATGGCTTATGGATGGGGTATGATGTATACGAAGTGGCTTCACCCGATGGCTGGAACAAAAACCCACAGCTGGTTTTAGACTTTTACAATGCCCGGCGCAGGGATGTGGCTGCCGCATTGCCCAATGCAGCCCATATTGGACTGGCTGAACTGGAAGTGGATTTTGAAGTGACCATCATCACGCAAAATATTGATGACCTGCATGAAAGGGCAGGTTCTTCAAATGTACTGCACCTGCACGGCGAAATATTTAAAATGCGGAGCGTAAACAATGACCAGGTGGTCTTTGATATCCGCGGTGATATTCACCTGGGCGAACTGGCAGCAGATGGTGCCCAACTGAGGCCGCATATCGTTTGGTTTGGCGAACCGGTACCCATGATCGAAATGGCCGCTGCCCTGCTGCAGAACTGCGATTATTTTGTGGTGATCGGAACCTCCCTCCAGGTTTACCCGGCAGCATCACTGTTATATTATGCACCGCCGGGAGTTCCCAAGATCATCATTGATAAAAAGATCCCTGAAACTACCGGTCAGGATAACCTGCACCTGCTTGAAATGCCTGCCACAACAGGGATATCGGCATTGAAAAAAATGTTGAATTAGGGGCTTTGAAAAAGAACTAGTCTGCAGTTTCAGTGAATTGTATTCCTGCATTGGCCAGTTCATTAAGTACCGGTTCATAAATCTCTTTAACAGTTGGTATATGCAGGCCCCTCAGTTTGATGGTTTCATTCAGGATCAGTTTTGCCGCAATGCCCAACGGAAGCCCAACCGTTTTTGCCATGGCCGTTCGCAGGCTGTTTTCTCCCTTTACAACCAGGCAGCTTTTCAGGCGTTTGTGCCGGTCATCCAGTATATATTCAAATTCATGCAGCATCACGATCATGTCCCTGTCTGCAGGCTGCATTTTCAGTTTGGTTTCTACCAACCATTGTAAAACATCTGCAGAGGTTTTTGCTGTTTCGGGAACCGGTGATTCATCAAATAAACCGAGATACGTAAGCATCTGTTTGTTTTCCGCATTTACAAATGGCAGGATGGGAACTGACCAGTTTTTATAAGTCAATCTTTTAGCATCAATGCTTATAATTTCATTGGTAAGCCCTGCATGCACAATGGCATTCCATCCTTTAAAAAAATCGGTATGCCGCAAAGTGGTTCTTATAAAAGTTGGCGTATCCGGCAGTTTATAAACAGGGATATAACTTAATGAATCGCGGTTTGGGTAAAATGCCAGGTCATTCAATCCATTAAATTCAATTTTATTGGTGCTGTCAAAAAGGTCATGGTATGAAATATGCTTTATTTCATTATTCATTTTATATACGGCACCGGCCAGCCCGGCCATGACTATATTCCTGGGATTCCAGCTTATTTTATAATGCCAGGGATTGTTGTCACTCTCCGGTGCAACCAGGCCACCACAGTGGCTTTTAAAGGAAGTGATCTGTCCGCCGGCAGATCGTATGCCGTCAATGATCTTCATGGCGCTCATGTGGTCAATGCCGGGGTCCAGTCCCATTTCACACAGGAATAATAATTTCCGGTTGCTGATCTCATCTTTCAGGCTCTTCATTTTTTCATCCAGGTAGGAGGCCGTTAATAAATGTTTGCGGTATTCCACGCAATCCTTTGCCACCAGGAAATGCAGGGCAGGAGGCATCATGCTGATGACCACATGGGCACGCTGCACCAGGTCGCCCCTTTGTTTCTCATCGTTGATATCCAGTTGTATGGCTTCTGCAAATGGGGAATTCCCGGTCTTCATCAGTATCTGTTCCCGGTCGGCATCTGCAATGATGAATTTCCAGTTGTTTGCTTCGGCTTCGGCAATAAGGTAATCAATTAAAACCGTGGCCGATTTTCCGGCGCCAATGAGTACGATCGTTTTCAAATAAAAAAAGTTTTTTGCAAGTTAATCAATGAAGCGCTGATTACACTGATTGTATCCCAGGTTGCGCTGTAAAAGCATGAAAAACCGGGGACTGATCAGTATTAATCTGGTCAATTCATATAAGCAGCGGTTCTATCCACAACCTACCAGAAAATGTGTGAAAATAAGCCCCAAAAACACCCTTTTTTGCATGGAATAACGGGTTAAAATCGGTACTTTCGCACACGATAAAAAATTATGGAAAATAACGACAATTTAAACGAAGAAAACCAGCCATTGGAAGGCGGTGACCTCAATAACCGCGGGCGTATTATTCCCGTGAATATTGAAGAGCAAATGAAGACCTCCTACATCGATTACTCCATGAGTGTGATCGTTGGCCGGGCATTGCCGGATGTACGGGACGGACTAAAACCGGTTCACCGCCGTGTGCTATACGGCATGAGCGAACTGGGCAACAACAGCAACAAGCCTTATAAAAAATCGGCCCGTATCGTGGGTGAGGTGATGGGTAAATACCATCCGCACGGCGACAGTGCCATATACCAGACCATGGTACGTATGGCACAGGATTGGGCCATGCGCTATACAATGATCGACGGGCAGGGTAATTTCGGCAGTGAGGATGGAGATCCGCCGGCAGCCATGCGTTATACAGAGGTGCGCATGGAAAAATTTGCGGAGGCCATGATGGAGGATATAGAAAAGGAGACCGTGGATTACCAGCTCAATTTTGATGATTCGCTGAAAGAGCCGATGGTGTTGCCAACCCGCATTCCGCAATTGCTGGTAAACGGCAGCAGTGGTATTGCCGTAGGTATGGCCACCAACATGATGCCGCATAATTTAAGTGAAGTGGTTGATGGCTGTATTGCGTACATTGAAAATAAAGAAATTACCTGCGAAGAGCTTATCAAATATGTAAAGGGTCCCGATTTTCCTACGGGTGGTGTCATTTACGGCTTTGAAGGCGTGAAGGAAGGGCTGCTGACCGGCAGGGGCCGTATCGTGTTGCGGGGCAAAGTGGATATTGAAATGGCCAAAAACGGCAGGGAAAAGATCATCATTACCCAGGTGCCGTACCAGGTAAACCGGGATATGCTCACTGCACGGATCGGCGACCTCATCAACGAAAAACACATCGAGGGCGTTTCGGATGTAAATAATGAAAGCAACAATAAGGAAGGAACACGTATAGTGATCGACCTCAAGAAAGATGCTGTGGCACAGGTGGTGATCAATCACCTGTATAAACAAACAGAATTGCAGACCTCTTACGGGGTAAACAATGTGGCCCTTGTAAGAGGAAGGCCGAGGATACTCAATTTGAAGGACCTTATCAGCGAATTCATTTTATTCAGGCACGAGGTGGTGGTTCGCCGTACGCAATATGAATTGCGTAAAGCGGAAGAACGTGCACATATACTCGAAGGCTATATCATTGCGCTGGACAACCTGGATGCAGTGATCAAACTCATCCGTGAATCTTCCACACCCAATATTGCACAGGAAGGTTTGATCGCGAATTTTGGCATGAGTGAGATACAGGCCAAAGCTGTGCTGGAATTACGTTTGCAACGTTTAACCGGCATGGAGATCAACAAGATCCGGGAAGAGCATGCCGAGATCATGAAACTGATCGAGCATTTGAAACTGATCCTTGCCAATGAGGATATGCGCTATGAGATCATTAAAAAAGAACTGATAGAAGTAAAAGAGAAATTCGGCGATGAACGTAAATCAGAGATCGTGTATGTAGGCGACGAGATCAATATGCTTGACCTGATCGAGGATGAAGACGTGGTAGTAACCATTTCTCACCTTGGTTATATCAAGCGTACATCCGCAGCCGAATACCGGCAGCAGCGCAGGGGCGGTCGCGGTGCAAAAGGCAGCAGCACCCGACAGGAAGACTATATTGAACATCTTTTTGTAGCATCCACACACCAGACCCTGTTGTTCTTTACAGAAATGGGCAGGTGCTTCTGGCTAAAAGTGTACGAAATACCTGAAGGAGACAAAACCAGCAAAGGCAGGGCATTACAGAATATGATCCAGATACCGCCGGATGATAAAGTGCGGGCCATCATAGATGTGAAGAGTTTTGATGATGAAGCATATGTGAACAGCCATTATATTGTTTTGTGTACCAAGCAGGGCATCATCAATAAATCCAGGCTGAAGGATTTCAGCCGACCCCGTCAGAACGGCATCAACGCCATCACCATCAAGGAAGGCGACCAGTTGCTGGAAGCGAAATTAACCGATGGCAATTGTGAGATCATGATGGCTGTGAAAAGCGGCAGGGCCATCCGTTTTCCCGAAGAGAAAGTAAGGCCAACCGGCCGTGGCGGTATTGGTGTGAACGGCATTGATGTGGATGATGCCACAGATGAAGTGGTAGGAATGATCTGTGTAAATAAAGACGATAAATCAAAGACCGTGCTGGTGGTGAGTGCTAACGGCTACGGTAAACGTACATTCCTGGATGATCCCGAAACCGGAGAAGCCAATTACCGGATCACCAACCGCGGCGGTAAGGGTGTAAAAACGATCAGCGTTACTGCAAAGACCGGTTCACTCGTGGGTTTACTGGCTGTCTCTGAGGCAGAAGACCTGATGATCACCTGTGTAAGCGGCATCACCATCCGTATGCCGGTCAACCAGATCAGCGAGCAGGGAAGGGCTACGCAGGGTGTTAAACTGATCCGGGTGGATGAAGGCGATGAGATCGCAGCCATTACGCAGCTGGATGAAAAAGAAGTGGAAGACGCTATCGCCCTGGATGAAGCGGGGAACCCGGTTGTAGCTGAAACTTCAGGACACGATAACACTACTGATGATACAACGGCGGCAGAAACTGAAGAACAACCTGCAGATGAATAAATAAATTTGCTTTTGCTAATGAATAAAAAACCGGTAGCCATACCGGTTTTTTTATTTACGCCCGTCAACTGTTCTTTGTGTGCATACTGATCAGGTAATCAAACAAACTCACTTCGGTTGCCAGTGCTATTTTTTTTCGCAGCCTGTAGCGGCTTACTTCCACACCCCGTACAGATATATTCATCAGCTGGGCTATTTCCTTGGTTGATAAATTCATGCGTAAATAAGCACAGAGTTTAACTTCATTATTGGATAACCCGGGATGCTTTTCTTTCAATGCACTTATAAAATCACTGTGCACTTTGTCAAAGTGAAGGGCAAAGTTCTCCCATTCCCGGTCCATATTATCATCATCACTTATGGATTTGATGATTTTCTTAAGTTCAGTCTCAGCCTGCGGATTACCCACACCTTTCATTACATGAGCCAGTTCCATTTTCATTTTAGAGACCAGCTCACTTTTTTTAACCAGGTGCATGGCTGAAGAAGCCAGCTCTGAATTCTTAAAATGGATATCAGCTTCCAGTTTTTCGTTTCGCAAGGCAACCAGTTCACTTTCTGACTTGGCTATTTCAAGATCGTGGATATACCGAAGCCTTTTTTGTTCTTCTTCGTATTTTTCCTGTTGCTGTTTAAATTTTTTCTCCTGCCAGGTATATAAAAAATACATGCCCGCAGCTGTCATTAACAGGTATAAAGCCTTTGCCCAGTTGGTTTTATACCAGGGTGGCAATACGGTAAAGGAATAGGTTGACGTTGCCGATTCGTTTCCCAGGTTGTTACGTACTTTAACTTCAAAACTGAATTTACCTGCAGGCAGGTTGGTGTATTCTTTTTCCGTTCTGTTTGTCCATTCGCTCCAGTTATTGTCATATCCTTTCAGCCGGTAACTGTATTCAAGATTGGCCTGGTATCCAAAAAGGGAGCAGGAATATTCTATCCGCAATGTTTTCCACCGGTGATCAATGGAAGGGATGTTGTCCGGATCCTGGAACTGCTTCTCCTGGCTGAAATATCCGCCAAATAAAAGACTGTCTGTTTTGTTTATAATGCTCAGCGTTCTTATGTGTACACTAAGTTTCGGCAAATTTTGTTTGTACTTTGCATAATTAATATGATAAAATCCTTTATCCCCTCCCAAAAAAATATTGTGCTCATTTACGGCATAAATAAACTCAAAACCACTCAGCATTTTGTTATTTAATTCGGGTAGCTGAATTACAGCAGGTTCCTTTTTTGACAGATCAATTACGCCGATGGATTTATCATGGATGAACCAGGTATTGCCGTTATTGTCCTCTTTCAGGTAACGGATGCTTTGATCGCCCAGCCATTTTTGATAAAAAGCAGAAGGCTCAAAAATGTCCTTTTCTTTATGGTAAACATAAACTCCTTTCTCGGTTGCTACTACCAATTCATTCCTGATGGTGTAGATATGGTTGTTTAATAAAGAGGGGAGCCCTTTTGTTGTAGAATAAGCAAATATGCGGTAACTGCCTGCATCACCCCTGGCAATTTTAAAGACCCCGTGATAGGGGTGTGATACCCAGATATTATTATCATTGTCCAGTTCAACAAACCGGGATGATTCGTTAAAACCCGGAATTACTTTTGATTGGATGAAGCGGCCATTCACGTGATCAAAAATGGATAAGCCGGAATACCCCCCGGCTACAAGGCTGCCGGCAGGAAAAGTATTGGTAAGGGGTACAAAATTCCAGAACCCTTTATCCTGCGATATGGGGATGGCTTCATTATTACTGATCACAAAAGCACCTTCGTGATGACCGAGCAGCAACTGGTTATTGATCCTGGCAAGTCCCCAGGTCTGGCCCTTTGTATTGTTAACAGGAGTAAAACGGCCCTTACTGAAACTCATATCCGGCAGGGGTTGCAACGGCACGCTGAATAATCCATTTGATGTGCCCAGGAATAGCCGGTTATCATGTATCATGGCAGTATAACCGGATCCATCCTGCAGCAATGGTTTGATCTGTTTGATGGCGCTGTTGTAAGTAATCAGATCAATACCATTATCCAGGCCCAGCCATAAATTACGCTGGCTGTCAGAAAAGATACTGAGTACATTGTTATTTTGCAAACCCTCTGTTTGGGAAAAACTTTGAATGATATTTCCTTTGAAATCGGTTATATAAACACCATTGTTGTTTGTAGCCAATGCCATCCAATCGGTATTTACCGCTGTAGCAGCGTAGATCCGCTCATTTTTAAATACCGTATTGTTAACCGATACCAGTTCAGAAATGCCATTGTTGGATAAGCTGTATAACCCGTTCTTTAAAGTGGTAATGACCGCGTTTCCGGGATTTACCGGCAAAATGCCAGTAACAGCATCATTGGCTGGCAAAGCATTTTTGCCGGGAAGGGGTGTCCAGACCTCATTTTCCATTTTGAAAATGCCTGTTTTCAGGTCCTGGGCATATACATTATTACTGCAAATACCTAAAAATGCCCATTCATTGGCAGCATTATATACAACCACATTCCGGTCAGTAAATTTGAAGATTTTAGTAGTTGAACGAAACCATGTATTGCCGTTAAATGCAACAATATCCCAGACATCTCCAAAAGCCCTGTCTTTTGCCGGAATCTGGTCAACCAGTGTATGATATTGCAAACGCCCATTGGCGGCAGGGGCAAAATATCCGATCTCATCCTGCCCGCCGGCATATATGCGGTTGCCGGGTCCAATTTCTAACGAACGAACGATAGTTTTATTTGGTAAAGGGTAATTGTTCCAGTACTTTCCGTCAAAACTCAGTAAGCCTTCATTATTTGCAAAATAAACAATCCCGTTCTTATCCTGTTTAATATCCCAGTTCTGAAGGCCTGCCTTATACAACGGTTTGGAATAATTAATAATATCCGGGAAGCCAATCGTATTTTGGCATAACACCTGTACGGGCAGAAAAAATATTAAAAGCAGTAGTTTCATCATTTTAAAGGAAAATGAATATGAAGTTAGACAAATTTTATTTGATGTAGCAATGTAGTAGCAATGTAGTAGAAAATCCGGGTATTTTATACTTATTGATGTAGTAATGATGTGGTGGAAAATTTTAATACTGTAGTGGTACAAGATATATTTACATTCCGATTTCTTATCAATTTTTTGATTAACTAAAACGAACGCTATATGAATTTAAAGATCAGCATGCTGTGTCTGAGTATTTTGCTTAGCACATTTTTCCTCAACCAGGCCTTTGGGCAAAATATCAATGCTTCAGGTACAGTAAAAAACAAAACAACCGGTGATCCGGTAGTTGGTGCCAGTGTGAACTGACAGGGTTCTGCTACTACTACTTCTACTGATGCGGCCGGAAATTTTACCATTTCGGTTCCAAAAGGAGCCAAATTGAACATTACTTCTATTGGTTATGAACCGGCAACTGTTCAGATCAATAAAGAAGGTACGGTAACCATTTTACTGGAAGAATCATCAAAAAACCTTGATGAAGTAGTAGTCGTTGGTTATGGTACTCAAAAAGTAACCAAGGTTTCAGGTGCCATTTCCGGCGTTAAGGCGGCGGCTATTGAAAAGCTCAAACCGGTAAGGGTTGAAGAAGCCATACAGGGCACCTCGGGAGTGAATGTCATTCAAAGCGGCTCACCCGGAGCACAGCCATTGATACTGATCAGGGGTATTCCATCATACAGCAATAACGGGCCGCTGGTGGTTGTTGACGGTGTTCCTCAATCACAGGCCGACCTCAATTCCATTAACCCTTCTGATATCGAAAGTATCAATGTACTGAAAGATGCCGCTACCGCAGCTATTTATGGTGTAAGCGGCGGAAATGGTGTGATCATAGTAACTACAAAGGCCGGGCGCAAAAATCAAAAAACTGAGTTTACCATTAACAGTTTTTATGGTATACAGGAAGTTGCTAATACGGTTCCGGTATTGAATGCATCTGAATATGCTGCCATTGTTAATGAAGGAAGTACTTTAAGCGGCGGCAATATCATTTTTCCTGACCTTTCCGTTTTAGGAAAAGGAACCGACTGGCAAAAAGAGATCTTTAAACAGGCTCCCATGCAATCCCACAGCATTGCAGCAAGGGGCGGGTCGGAAAAGGTAACCTATTTTTTATCTGGTGCATATTTAAGCCAGGGTGGTGTAGTGGGCGGCATAGATAAATCAAAATTCAACAGGATCAATTTTTCTTCAAATGTTGCATTTGACCTGACCTCAAAACTTAAGTTCATTTTAAATGCCAATTATGTGAACCTGAGTTCAAAAGGTATCCAGGAAAATTCCTTTAACAGCATCATCGGCAGTGCATTAAACTACGATCCAACAGTACCGGTATACAACACCGTACCGAATACGGTGGGCACTTACGGTTTCAGCAACCTGATCTTATCTGAAATATTCAACCCCCTAACCAAACTGGAAAATACCTACAACAGGAATGTGGGGAATAAGCTTTTCGGGAAATTCGAATTGCAGTATGAAGTGATCAAAAACCTGCGGATCAGCACCCGTTTCGGTTATACCAAATACGACGGCAATGCCAAATCATTTACACCGCTTGTATTTTACGGGTTAAATAATGTGGACAACTCTATGAATTTTGACGGGACCACTGTTGCAGGCAAACACAACAGTGTGTCACAGGAAAAGGCAAACTATAATTCATATACCTATGAATTGTTCGGCAATTATAATTTTAAAGTAGCCAGCGATCATGCTTTTGAAACCACCCTGGGTTTCTCTATGCAAAAAGTAAATGGAAATACAGCCGGTACCAACAGGCAGGATGTTCCCTTTAACAGTTGGGAATTTGCCGATTATACCTCAGCAACCGGAAATAATTCAGCAACTAACCTTTTTGCCAATACAGGATATTATTATCAGTATGAAAAAAGAAATGCTTCCTTATTCGGCAGGATAAATTATGATTATAAAGAAAAATACCTGGTATCCGTAACAGCACGAAGGGATGGTTCTACTGCTTTTGGCAAGGAAAATAAATGGGGTGTCTTTCCTTCCGGGTCACTGGGATGGGTTGTGAGCAGGGAAAATTTCTTTAAATCCAAATTCATTGATTTTCTTAAAATAAGGGCCAGTTATGGATCGGTTGGGTCTGATAATGTGAATCCGCAATACAGGACCATACTTACCGATTACCTGGCTTCACTTTACGGTTCTGGTAACAGCATCGGCTACACGTATGGAAATAATTTTTCTTCAGGGTCCACGTTGGCCTCATTGGGAAATGATAAACTGGGCTGGGAAGAACAAACCCAGCTGAATGCAGGTTTCGATATGAATTTTTATAAAAATAAATTCAACATCGCCGTTGATTATTTCGAGAAAAAGACAAAAGGGCTGATCTACCAGGCTTCAGCACCGGCTGTGATCCTTGGCGGACTTTCAGCTCCGTTTGCCAATATCGGTTCTACCAAATCAAGCGGCCTTGACCTTACCCTGGGATACAACAGCAGGATAGGTAAGGACCTTAAAATTTCTACTTCAGTAACGGTAACTACAGTTAAAAACCTGGTTACCGGTACCAATACAGAAGGTACAGCAAGAATTACGGGAGGAAGTTATTTTAACGGCCAGTCTCAAACCGTAAGCGTATTCGAAAAAGGCAAAACACCGTATTATTATTATGGTTATAAAACACTCGGCTTATTTCAAACCTTTGATGAAATTGCAGCCAGTCCTTCACAACCCGGTGCACTGCCCGGTGATATCAGGTTTGCGGACCTGAATGGTGATGGAGTAATTGATTCAAAAGACCAGACCCAGATCGGGAATCCTTTTCCAAAATTTACCGTGGGATGGAACCTGAACCTGGAGTATAAAAACTTCGACCTTTCGGTTTTAACCTATGCTTCCTACGGCAATGATGTTTTCCGCGCCCTGGAAAGAAACGGTAATTTTACCAATAAATTCGGCAGTGTACTGGAAAGGTGGACAGGGCCGGGTACAACCAATAATGCCAACAACCCCAGGTATTCATTTACAGATGCCAATAACAACAGCCGTGTATCCGACAGGTATGTGGAAGATGGCTCTTTCATAAAGATCAGGAACATCCTGCTGGGATATAATTTTCAGTTCGCACCCATAAAAAGGGTATTTAAAACCGTCAGGTTATATGCACAGGTAAAAAATGCATTCACGTTTACGAAATATACAGGTTTCGATCCCGAAATAGCTGCCCCGCTGCAGGATGTGGGAGTTGACCGTGGCGCCTATCCGCAGGCAAGAACCTATTCTGTAGGACTGGATATTAAATTTTAATTCATTCATTAAATAATCATACAATGAAAAATGTACAAGTAAAAATAATGGCTGTCTTACTCGCAGGGATCCTGCTGGTATCCTGTAAAAAATGGGTTGATTATGATCCCAAGGATGATTTTAAAATAACCGACCTGGAATATTTTAAAAGCGAATCGGATTACCGGTCAATTGCAGTGGGCACATATGCTCCATTGCAATGGCTTAACCAGATCGTTCCTGTAGGGGATATGATCTCCGACAATTCTGTAACAGGCGGTGAAAGTGCATCCGATGTACTCTCCCTGCAGCAGATCAATAATTTTACCCATACGGCTATAAACGGAACCACTGCTGATCTCTGGCAGTCCTGCTACGAAGGCATTAACCGGGTGAATTACATGCACCAGTATAAAGATAAAAATCCGGCCGACCAGGTCATCACTTTTCCGGGTGACGATGCTTTATACGGCGAAGGATATTTTTAAAGGGCCTGTTATTATTTCCTACTTGTAAAAATGTATTGGG
>CAZBIK010000079.1:0-11852 GCA_964491955.1 uncultured Ferruginibacter sp. | reverse complement strand
GCAAGATTGGTAAAAGAAGCTATCGCTGTTCCCGGTAAATTAGAACCGGAATTGGCATAGAAGAATACATTAACTGAAGTTGGAACACCACTGGCAGTATTGATACCGCTGGTGGTTACCTGTGTAACTGTCCAGGTTGTTCCGGCAGGAACTGTGAAATCATCCGCACCCTGAGAACTGAATGCAGCATTGGCCGGTTCAAATACCTGTGAAGGAGAACCATTTGGAGGAGTTCCCGTTCCCTGTGTATACAATGTACCAACAGGTGTAGATGTTCCGGTAACCACTGTCAGTAAAGTTGGATCTCCCTGGCAAATGGTAGTGCCCGGATCAGCTGTGATTATAATATTCGGGTTGGGATTTATGGTAACTGTAACAGATGCCGGGGTAGCAGTACAGGTTGTTGACTGCAATGTTGCAGTATAAACCCTGGTAACTGATGCCCTTGCATAAACTGTATTTACAGCTGTTCCTGTATAAGGTATTGTTGCTGCTGCATCGGTAAACAACTCTGTAACCGGCGCCCATATATGAGGCGGGTTACCCGGGTTGGCACTGCTCGCGGTCAGTTGTTGTATAATGCCCGCACAAACTGGAGCCGGAGCTGCAGGTGTGATTGTTGATGGTAAACATGGAGGTAAAGCACAGGTTCTTGCTAAACTAAATGCACCTGTAGCGGTACCAAAGCCTGTAACCAACACATAATATTCGGTGCCGTTAACAGTTGGTAAAGTTACCTGTGATTGTAATCCGCAGAAATCGTCATTGCCGGTAACACAAACCAACGCGCCGCAGGTACCGGTGAATACGCCGATCTTGGTATCATAAGATGAACCGCAAAGGCTTAATGTAGTAGCTGCGCCATTGCCTGTAAACCTGTACCATAATCCACCTGCAGTATTTAAGGCAGTCACGCAGGTTGGGACAGCATCAATTGTTGAACCAACAGTTGTGGCATTGATGGTTTGTCCGCATGCGATCGGCAATGCTTCAAAACAAACATCATTGGCAATGCCTGCACAGGCACGGTTTAAAGTAAACGTTCCTGCTGCAGTGCCGAAGCCTGTAACCAATATATAATAAGTGGTTCCCAAAGTTGGTGTGAAAGTTACCTGTGATTGTAATCCGCAGAAATCATCATTTCCGGTAACACAAACCAAAGCTCCGCAGGTACCGCTGAATACACCGATCTTGGTATCATATCCTGAACCGCAAAGGCTTAACGTATTTGAAACACCATTTCCTATGAATGTGTACCACAGGCCCGGTGCTGTATTTAAAGATGTAACACAGGTTCCAACTGCATCTATTGAAGCACCAACTGTAGTTCCGGTAATGGTTTGTCCGCAACTGATGGTAATTGCCCCTGTACATGCGTCATTTGGTGGCGGGGTAATACAGGCCCTGTTCAAAGTAAATGCGCCTGTAGCGGTACCGAAACCGGTAACCAGTACATAATAAGTGGTTGCATTCACTGAAGGAAATGATACCTGTGACTGAAGTCCGCAGAAATCATCATTTCCGGTAACACAAACCAATCCGGCGCAGGTACCGCTGAATACACCAATTTTTGTATCATATCCTGAACCGCAGAGGCTTAATGTAACTATTGAACCATCACCAACGAATGTATACCAAACGCCCGGTGCTGTATTTAAAGTTGTACCACAGGTTGCAACTGCATCTATGGTAGCGCCTACTGTTGTACCGGTTATGGTTTGTCCGCAGGCAATTGGCAATGCACCTGAACAGGCGTCATTATTACCCGCTAAATTAAATGTAACCGTATTATCAGTACTTGTAGAAGCCAGGTTGGGTTCGTTGATTGAATTGATACATACACCCGCTGGAATTGTTGCAATAACAGTTCCGCTTGATGTCATACCCGATACGGCAACATTGTATGTTGTTCCGCTACCTGTAACTGTTCCGGTGGTTGCACCTGCAGTTCCTGATAGTGTAACATCACCTGTAGCGAACCCGGTAACTACCTGGTCAAATACCACGGTAAAATTAATGGGAGATACAGATGTAGGATCAGGTTGTGCCGCTGCCTGGTTAATGGTAACGGTAGGATTTGTTGCTGTTCCTCCTGTTATACTGAAGTTGGCATTGGAAATATCAAAGAAAAGATTGCCAACAGCTTCTACCCTTATCCTGGCAGTGGTGGTTGTAATATTTGGCATGGTAACCGACTGGGTACCATCATTTGGAGTACTTGCCAACAGTTCAGTTGGATATGTTAACCCTCCGTCAGTTGATAATGTGATCCTCACATTGGCAACATTATAAGGTGCTGCTGTGGTACCAACCGGGTTCCAGGTTATGGTTTGTGATGAGTTACCTGCCCAGCTTTCGCCGCCATTGGGTGAAGTAACGGCAAAAGGTGTGGTACCTACAACATTTACTACAAATGGAGTTGCTGTCTGGCATCCTGCACCACCGCTGGAAACAACACCACCGCCACCGGCACGGTTATCCCTTACGGTAAGCCTGAAATTCATTGCCCTGGCAACAGGTGACAGGGTTTCGCCTTTTAACCCGCCCATTGTAGCAGGAGGGTTTGCAGGATATCCGGCAAGAATTACTGCAATATCAGGGAATGTTCTTACGCCGTTTGTTTTAGGCACTCTTGATTTAAACAAAGGAACCGTATTGCCTGCCGGAGCTGTTGCGCCTGCATTCCAGTTTTGGGTACCCTGTGTATCCCAACCCTCCCAGTTATAAGTAAGGGGATCGTTGTTGGCATCAGATGCAGTTCCGCTTAAAGTAAACGGTGTGCTTGGAGGAATAGTCAGGTTATTATTGGGTAAGGCATTAATCACGGGCAAGGTATTGCCTGTAGCCGTTGAAACCCCACAGGTGCTTCCTCCACCGGTTGTAATATAGTTACTGATCTCATCAAAACTGATCCCATGAAAATAAGGATCACTGTTTGGTTGAATATCCTGGCCACCGCATATACCGGCATAAGCCTGTATGGTGGTACCGCTTCCTACTTCAAATTTAGTACTGGCCGGTGAAGATCCGCAACCCGCCATTGAGTGATTGCCTCCCCACTGGTGGCCCATTTCATGCGCCACATAATCAATATCAAATGCATCTCCAACAGGATTTGGACTTCCGGTAACTCCCTGTGCCTTTGAGCCGGCATTGCAGGGGCTGTTAAGGGCTGCAATTCCACCACCACCGGTACTGAAAACATGCCCGATATCATAGTTGGCAGTTCCTATTACCGCATCACAGGTAGCCTGGTTTTGACCCAACATCGTACCACCATTATTGTTGGTATAGGGGTCTGTGGCACCGTCGAGGTAGATCAATAAATTATTATTGGCAACCAATACCATACGGAGAGATACCTCCTTTTCATAAACACCGGTTACCCTGTTAACAGAAGTAAGCATGGCTGCTGCAACTGCAGGCACTGTTGGTGTTGGTCCTGCCACTGCAACTGAATATTCACCGGTACAGGCAAGTGCCAGGCGGTATGTTCTAAGGTTTGTACCCAGGCAGGCTGCAGCTGTAAGGCCGGCTGTTTGCCCTTTGGAAGAAAGATTATTATTAACCACTTCGCACATGAACCTTACATCCCTGGTATAGTCTTTAGTACTATAACTTATATAATGATTCACGTCTCCTTTTGCATACGGATCAATATAGATCCTTCCTGTTTTGGCTGAAAGGATCTGGGCATGAAAGCCGGTAAATGGATTATAATCAAAACGGATCGTTGCATAAGGGTCATCAATTCCCTGTCCCAGAAACTGTCTCATTTCAGGAAACTTGGCAGCCAACCCCGGTTCCATAATGCTGCTTTCCCAAACGCGGAATTTAGCCATAGAACCATCCGGCATTGGCAGCGACATAATGGGAGCTGCATTGCGGTTAGTTACATTTTTTTCTGCGGGTAATGACCACAAAAAGTTTTTAAGCTGATTCATGTCAGCCTGTGTAGTATTGTATTTACTGGGGATTATCACCCGCTGACTGTTAGTCAATGAAATAGCACTTTCACTCTTTGGAGTAAAAAATGAATTTTGAGCTAACAGTGAAAAAGAGAGGGATAATAAAAACAATACTGATGATGAAATCTGGTAGATTTTTTTCATGTACATTATGTTTTGGTTATAATTTTATCATTCTAATCTGGTGTTTAAACAGGTTAAATTGATATTAAAAAAAAGCAATTTGAGAACAATTTAGGGAAAAAATCCTGAATAAAGTGCAGGACAACCAGATAAAAATCTGAAATTTTTATTTTTTATTAACCGGGATTCTCATTCTCCTCTTTTCAGCATTTGCTGTTTTCAGCCCGGTGAGCAGGGTAACCGGCAATGTTCTGCTAATTATAATTATACAGGCTGAAGAGTGCCCTGAGGTATATATATGAGTCCCTGACGGTTTTTGAAAATATTTAAAATGGCGGATTGTTCAATCTTATGTAAACTCCATCTTCCCTTTCTTCCACAGAAAATGTTTTTAAATAATAGCCTTCCCCGCTTACATTGTTGCCGTTCTTCAGATTGAATTTATAGCGGTGGATGGGGCAAACAATATTTCCCAGGGCATCCATATATCCTTCTGCCAAAATACCCCCGGCATGCGGGCATTTTTGGGTACAGGCAAAAAGCTGTTCCTGGTGTTTTGCGATACAGATCAGTTTACCGTTTATTTCAAGTTCGGCAAGCCCGTTACCGGTGAAATCAATTTCAGCCTTACTTTCGGCTATTTTGTACCAGGTATGATTTGGAGATGATGACATGTTGATCAATAAAAGAACTCGGCTTTATAGGGATACCGTATCCGGTACATTTCACGCACTTCGTTCAAAATGGATTGCCGGAGCCCTTCCAGGTTTGTTTTTTGGGTAGCTGAAACAAACACGCAGTGACCCTTTGTTTCATTTTGCCAGCGCTGTTTCAGGTCAGCCAGGATTTCTGCCTTCACTTCAGGTTCAAGCCATTGGTCAAATGCCTGTTCCTCGTACTTATCCATTTTATTAAAAATGGTAATGACGGGTTTGTCATTTGCGCCCAGTTCGGCCAGGGTTTTATTGACCACGTTGAACTGTTCTTCGTATTGCGGGTGGGCAATATCTACCACGTGCAGCAATACATCGGCCTCCCTTACTTCATCCAGTGTGCTTTTAAAACTTTCAACCAGGTGGTGCGGCAGTTTGCGTATAAACCCCACCGTATCGCTCAGCAGAAAAGGGGTTTGTTCAAATACAACTTTCCGGGTGGTGGTATCCAGGGTGGCAAATAATTTATTTTCGGCAAACACATCGCTCTTGCTTAAAATATTCATCAGGGTGGATTTACCTACGTTGGTATAACCCACCAGTGCCACCCTGATGAATTCACCGCGGTCCTTTCGCTGGGTAAATGCCTGTTTGTCAATTTCGGCCAGCCGTTTGCGTAATAACCCGATCTTATCTTTTACGATCCTTCTGTCAGTTTCAATTTCCGTTTCACCCGGGCCCCGGGTTCCCACACCGCCGCCCTGGCGTTCCAGGTGTTTCCACATACCCTTTAGCCGGGGTAAAATATACTGGTATTGTGCCAGTTCTACCTGGGTCTTGGCCTGGGCGGTCTTGGCCCGGCTGGCAAAAATGTCGAGGATCAGGTCGCTGCGGTCAATGGTTTTTACCTGTAGTTCTTTCTCAATATTCTGGATCTGTGAGCCTGTAAGCTCATCATCAAAGATCACCAGGCTGATATTTCCCTTAAGCTGGATGTATTTTTTTATTTCTTCGAGTTTTCCCTTTCCCACGAAGATCTTACTGTCGGGATGAGGCAGTTTCTGGGTAAATCTTTTTACGGCAACGGCACCGGCTGTTTCTGCCAGGAAAGTCAGTTCATCCAGGTACTCATTAACCATGGGTTCGGTTTGTTCCTTATAGATCAACCCCACCAGTATGGCCTGTTCATCCTGCCTGGTTATTTTTTTAGTTTCTATCAAAATAATTTTTTGTATGCCGGGGACCTTCCGGTTGAAAAGTATAAAAACCAAAGCGTTCCGCAAAAGATCCGGAACGCCTGAAGGTATTAAAAATCATGAATCATTTCTTTACAGAACCCGGGCCCGAAAGCCACTTTGCCATTTCAGGGCATGATTTGTATTCATCATCCACCAGGATAAAATAAGTAACTACTTTTTTATTGAACCACTGTTCCAGCACCTGGTTCTTTTTCTGTTCCAGGGCCCTTTGTGAAATGCGGTCGTAATCATCTTTCAGGTTTTCGCGGTGCGGCTCGGTCCTGGTTTTTAAATATACTACCCTCACTGCTTTTCTTCCCCTTTCGTCAACATATTCCCTGGGCTGCGAGTATTGTCCCACTTTAAGTTCTTTTAGATTCACCACCAGGTCCTTATCAAGCTGGTCGATGGTAACATATGTACTTCCGTCATTACCGGTGATCTGCCCGGCTGTAAATTTATGGGCATCATCATTACTGTACCGGGCAACCGCCGCACCAAAATCCATGGTACCGGCCATCAACAGGGCCCTGACAGAATCCAGTTTATCGATCTCGTCCTTTATCTCGTAAGAAGTAACCTGTGGCACCAGCAATAAATGCCTTACCGATGCATCATCCCCGGCGCGGCTGATCAACTGCATGATGTGGTAACCAAATCTTGTTTTAAATGGTGCTGTAATCTGCCCCGGCTTGAGGGAAAAGGCTTTGCCGAGCCAAACCGGGTCCAGTTCCTTTGAATTCCTGTTCACATCATACTGTCCCCCTGTTTCTTTACTCCCGGGGTCCTGAGTATAAATACTGGCCAATGATGCAAAATCGGTTTTACCGGATTCGATCTGTGCCTTAAAATCTTTTAACTGCTCAACCACATATTCTTCAGCATCCCTGCTTGCCTTTGGATAGGAAACGATCTGGCTGATCTCCACTTCACTTTCATATAAGAACAAACTGTCAGTGGGAATTTTATTAAAATATTCATTTACTTCTTTCGGGGTGATGCGGACATTCTCCACCACTTTATTGCGCATGGCCTTGGCCAGTTCCTGGTCGCGGATGGGTTCCCTGAAATCTTCCTTTAACTGGTAAATGGTTTTACCGGCCACTTTTTCCAGTTCTTCCTTTGAGCCGAACTGGGATATAAAAGCACGTATCCTGTCATCAATAATGGTTTCAACTTCCTCATCGGTAACCGGGATCGAATCTTTTTCTGCCTGCAATACCAGGGCTTTGATCCCCATTGCCTGTTCAAGCAGGAGGCACCTGGCATTTGCGGGGATCTCAATCTTCTGGCGTTCCTTATCAACGATACTGTTATCAATATCGCTTTTTAAAATAACCTTATCTCCCACAACGGCAACGATCTTATCCGCAACAATTTTCTTTGGCTGACTGTTTTGTGCTGTTGATGCTGACACAAACCCTGAAACGGCAATTATAAACAGTAAATACTTTTTCATTAAATTATTTTTATCCTCCTGATCCTTATGTAAAACAGGCTGAAGCTACGCTCCGTCAAAATTAATCCCCTGTTTTAAGACCCTGCATTTTGTGCTGCTCATTTAACAAAAGATTGAGAAAGCATGGTTATTGGTCATTAGTCACTGATCATTGGTAGAAAACTAAGCCGGCAGGCTTTTGCTTAATGACTAATGACCAATGTCTTTCTTACAAAGTACGTTTAACTTCAATTTCCTCAAATGCCTCCACGATATCACCCACTTTTATGTCATTGTAGTTCCTGATCGTTAACCCGCATTCCATACTGGATGTAACTTCTTTTGCATCGTCTTTAAAACGCTTTAAACTGCCCAGTTCCCCGGTGAAGATCACGATGCCATCCCTGATGAGCCTGATGCGGTTATTCCTGGCCATTTTACCGTCCAGTACAAAACAACCGGCAACGCTGGCTTTATCAAATTTGTACACTTCCCGGATTTCCACATTACCCAGTATCTTTTCTTCCACACTTGGTTCAAGCATACCTTCCATGGCGCTCTTGATCTCTTCAATGGCATTGTAAATAATGGAGTACAATTTGATCTGGATGGCTTCCTGCTCGGCCAGTTTAGCGGCATGCATGGAAGGCCGTACATTAAAGCCGATGATAATGGCATCGGATGCGTTGGCCAGGGTAACATCACTTTCTGTGATGGCACCAACGGCTTTATGAATGACTTTAATTACAATTTCTTCAGTACTTAATTTTTGCAGTGAATCACTCAGCGCTTCTACAGAACCATCCACATCGCCTTTAATGATCACATTCAGTTCTTTAAAGCTTCCCAGTGCCAGGCGGCGGCCGATCTCATCCAGAGTAATGTGTTTTTTGGCACGCATACCCTGTTCACGCAAGATCTGACCGCGTTTGTATGCATTTGAACGGGCGTCACTTTCGTTCTCATAAACCTTGAACGTTTCGCCAGCCTGCGGAGCCCCGTTCAATCCCAATATCAGCACCGGTGTTGACGGGGGAGCTTTTTCAACCCGCTGGTTACGTTCGTTGTACATGGCCTTTACCTTCCCGAAATACTGGCCCGAAACGATCATATCACCAACCTTTAAAGTTCCGTTCTGAACAAGAATGGTTGCCACATAACCGCGTCCTTTATCCAGGGTGGCTTCAATTACTGTTCCGCTGGCTTCCCTGTCGGGGTTTGCCTTCAGTTCCAGGATATCCGTTTCCAGCAGAATCTTTTCCAGCAGCAGGTCAACATTCATCCCGCTTTTGGCACTTATTTCCTGGCTTTGAAATTTACCGCCCCAGCTTTCAACCAGTACATTCATACCGGCCAGCTGTTCTTTTATTTTTTCGGGATTGGCCCCGTCCTTATCCATTTTATTGATGGCAAAAACCATCGGTACATTGGCAGCCTGTGCATGTGATATGGCTTCCTTTGTCTGCGGCATCACCGCATCATCAGCAGCCACTACAATTACCGCAATATCGGTGACCTTGGCACCACGGGCACGCATAGCTGTAAAGGCCTCGTGGCCCGGCGTATCTAAAAATGCGATATTCCTGCCGTCTTTCAGGGTAACTTCATAAGCACCGATATGCTGTGTGATACCTCCCGCTTCCCCGGCAATAACATTGGTGTTGCGGATATAATCGAGCAGGGATGTTTTACCATGGTCTACGTGACCCATGATCGTAACAATGGGCGCCCTTGGTTTTAAATTTTCTTCGCTGTCCTCTTCCTCGTCATGATCCAGGTCGCCGGCATCTTCCACGCCGATGAATTCCACTTCGAAATTAAATTCACTGGCAACGAGTTCTATCACATCAGCCTCCAGGCGCTGGTTGATGGAAACCATGATGCCGAGGCTCATACATTTACTGATCACATCGGCAAAACTAACATCCATTAAACCGGCGAGTTCGCTAACCGAAATATATTCTGTTACCTGCAGCTTATTGCTTTGTTCTCCGCCTGAGCCCGCCAGTTCAGCATGCTCATCACGCTTTGCTTTACGGTATTTGGCCTTTAAGCTTTTGCCACGGCCGCCGGCACCGGCTAATTTTGCCTGTGTTTCCTTGAGTTTATCCTGGATCTCTTTTGCATCAATTACTTTATCTTCCCTGCGTCCTGTTCCGGTGGCTGTACCCGGACGGTTAAACCTGCCGCCTCCGGCCCGGTTTGATGCGCCTGTTCCCGTAGTACTGCCGCCCGGTCTCCTGGGTGGCATTGAAGAAGGTGCGGGAGCTCCCGGCTTTTTCTCCATGGGAATACGCTTCCGCTTGCGTTTTTCATCTATGCCTTTTTTAGGCCTGGTATCATTATCAACGGGCAGGTCGATCTTTCCCATGATCTTGGGCCCGGTTAATTTTTTTGCTTTAATGTTCTCGATCACCGGGGCATCATCTTCTTTAACTTCCTTCACCTCAGCTTCGGCCTTTATTTCAACAACTGCTTCTGCTTCCTTTTCGGGTTCTGCTTTTTTGGTTTTTTTAGCTGCTGCTGTTTTTTTAGCTTCTTCTTTTTCCGTTTCGGTATCCTTTTCAGCTGTTTTTTTGGCTGATTTTTTGGGGCGGGTAGATGAGTCTATTTTATCCAGGTCGATTTTATCCAGCACTTTGGGTGTTTCCAGTTCCGGTGCTTTAACCTTGGTCAACGCCGATTCGGCCGGTTCGGCTTCTTTTGGTGTTTCCTTGATTTTTTCCTTAGCCGGTTCTATGATCTCGGCTGCTGCCGGGACTGCAGGCTTTTCAGCTTCTGCAGGTGTTGTTTTTGGCCGTACATCTTTTTTAATAGAGATATCCTGCTCGTCTTTTTTCTTCTTGGGCTCACTTACACTGGCACCTTTGGGCAGGTCGATCTGCATGGCTTTTTCATGCGCCACTTTATCCTGCTGAAACTCCGATTGCAGGATACGGTACATGGTCTCCGTTAATTTCGTGGAGGGCTTCAGCTCTTCATTGATCCCCTTAGACACAAGGAAATCAATCAAGGTATTGGTACCTATATTAAATTCCTTGGCCGCAGCCATTAACCTTGGTGTTGTTACTTCTGACATTCGTTTTTTGTTTGTCCTGCCCGGGGCGGGACTGATTTTTCTTTTAAGTATCCTAAATAAACGATCCGTGTAATTTAAAATCCAGTTCTTATTCTTTTCCAAATTCTTCGTTCAAAATCCTCCTTACATCTTCTATTGTTTCTTTTTCCAGGTCTGTTCTGCGTTCCAGTTCTTCGGCTGTTAATTCAAGTACCGAGCGGCCGGTATCACAACCAACCCTTTTCAGTTCGTCAATGATCCATGGTTCGATCTCATCGGTGAATTCATCCAGGTCAATATCAAACTCTTCCACCTCGCCTTCGTTATCGCGGAAAACATCAATTTCGTAACCGGTAAGTTCACAGGCCAGTTTGATGTTAACGCCCCTGCGGCCAATGGCCAGCGATACCTGGTCGGGTTTTAAATATACATTAGCATGCATTTTTTCATTATCCAGTTCCATGCTGGTGATCTTGGCCGGTGTCAATGAACGCTGGATCATCAGCTGGGTGTTGCTGGTCCAGTTGATCACATCAATATTTTCGTTCTTCAGTTCACGAACAATGCCGTGAATACGGCTTCCCTTCATACCCACACAGGCGCCCACCGGGTCGATCCTGTCGTCATAACTTTCAACGGCCACTTTAGCCCTTTCGCCCGGGTCGCGTACAATTTTCTTAACAACAATCAGGCCGTCAAAAATTTCCGGAACTTCTATCTCCAGTAATTTTTCGAGGAATGCCGGGCTGGTCCTTGATATGATAATGACCGCCTGGCTGTTTTTTAATTCCACTTTTTTTACAACTCCCCTGACGGTCTCGCCTTTCTTGAAATAATCGGTAGGTATCTGCTCAGATTTGGGAAGCAGCATTTCATTGCCTTCCTCATCCAGCAACAGCACTTCTTTTTTCCATACTTGGTACACTTCGCCGCTTACAATTTCGCCTACACGCTCCTCGTATTTTTTGATCAATATATTTTTCTTGAGATCGTTGATGCGGGCGGCCAGTGTTTGCTTGCCGGCGAGTATGGCACGGCGGCCAAACTCTTTCTGGATATCCACTTCCTCGTACAGTTCTTCCCCTACCTGGTAATCAGGCTCGATCTTGATGGCATCCTTATATTCAATTTCGGTAAGGGTGTTGTACAGGTCATCGTCATCCACAATGGTACGCCTGCGGAAAATTTCCAGGTCACCTTTCTGATCATTGACAATGACATCAAAACATTCGTCGCTGCCGTATTTTTTACGGATCAGTGTTTTAAAAACATCTTCCATAACTTTCATCAGCGTTGGCCGATCAATGATTTCCGCTTCTTTAAATTCCTGGAAGGAATAGATTAAATTAATACTTTCCATATTTTTTTAAAGTA
>CAZBIK010000078.1:0-11915 GCA_964491955.1 uncultured Ferruginibacter sp. | reverse complement strand
ACACACACACACACACACACACACAAGCACATAGGATTTTTTTTATTTTCAATTAGGGTTATCTTTACCGCATAAAAACCAAAACATGTCATACAACTTACTAAAAGGGAAAAAAGGGATCATTTTTGGCGCACTGGACGAAAGGTCCATTGCCTGGCGTACGGCTTTGCGCTGCCATGAAGAAGGAGCTGAACTGGTTTTATCCAATGCACCGGTTGCCATGCGCATGGGCGAGATCAATAAACTGGCCGCCATTGTCAATGCACCGGTAATTGCCTGCGATGTAAGCAGCAATGAAGATGTAAGCAACCTCATCAGCAAAACCATGGAGCATTTTGGCGGGGGTGTGGATTTTATCTTACATTCCATCGGCATGAGCATCAATGTGCGTAAAGGAAAACATTATACAGAAATTGATTACGGGTTCAATGCAAAATCGCTGGATATATCGGCCATGAGTTTACACCGGGTGCTTGCCACCGCCATGAAAATGGATGCCATCAATGAATGGGGCAGCGTGGTGGCCTTAACGTATATCGCAGCGCAGCGCGTGTTCCCCGACTATAACGAAATGGCCGATGCCAAAGCACTGCTGGAAAGTGTGGGCAGGAGTTTTGGTTATCATTACGGGATAAAAAAACATGTACGGGTCAATACCATTTCGCAGTCGCCTGTACGAACAACGGCCGGCAGTGGTGTAAAGGGATTTGACGGTTTTATGGAGTATGCCGAAAAAATGAGTCCGCTGGGCAATGCCAGCTCGGATGATTGCGCCAATTACTGTGTGATGATGTTCAGCGATATGACCCGTATGGTGACCATGCAGAATTTATTTCATGATGGCGGATTTTCGTTTACCGGGGTTACTGAAGGGGTGATCAGTAAAATGTAGAGACCCCCTCCGCCAGTCCTGAGCGATAGTCGAAGGGAAAGGGGGATCTAAGAGCATTAAAGTTTTAACTTTTGATATTATAGTAAAAGTGAGAGCCTCTCAATGTTGAGAGGCTCTCACTTTTATATTCTGTTATACTGTTTATAGTATTGAACTCCAAAGTTCCCCCTCATCCTGAGCGAAGTCGAAGGGCAAGGGGCGGAGGGGGTGTTTTTAGTATTCATCTTCATTAAAAAAGAAATCTTCCTGGCTGGGATAATCCGGCCAGATATCATCAAGGCCTTCATATATTTCGCCTTCGTCTTCCAGTTCCTGCAGATTCTCCACAACCTCAATGGGGGCGCCACTACGGATAGAGTAATCGATCAATTCATCTTTTGTAGCGGGCCAGGGTGCGTCTTCCAGGTGTGAGGCTAATTCTAGTGTCCAGAACATCGTAGTAAGGGTTTATTTTTTTGCAAATGTATAAGTTCATTTGGAATAACCAAAAGTGTTTTTTAAACGCAGGTTTTGCGTCTTTATTATTTAACAGGTGCAAAAGGGGAATACTTGCTGTTTTTAAGGTCAAAACTTGTAATTATTAACTATTTTCGAACCATGTTAACCGCAAAAGGCATTTATAAGCGTTATGGCCATTTAACCGTGCTCAAAGGTGTTGATATTGCTGTTAACAAAGGTGAGATCGTGAGTATTGTTGGATCTTCAGGAGCCGGGAAAAGCACGCTGCTGCACATTCTTGGCACGCTGGATAAAGCCGACAAGGGGCAGATCATCATAAACGGGCAGCAACTGGATCAGTTGAGCGGCCGTAAATTATCGGCTTTCAGGAACCGGCATATCGGTTTTGTTTTCCAGTTTCATCACCTTTTACCAGAGTTTACCGCATTGGAAAATGTTTGTATCCCCGGATGGATCGCCGGCAATAAAAAGAAAGAAGTGGTAGTAAAGGCTACTGAATTGTTGACAACTTTAGGCCTGGCAGACAGGCTGGATAACAAACCACAGCAACTTTCGGGTGGTGAACAGCAACGGGTGGCTGTTGCCAGGGCCCTGGTCAACAATCCATCCATTGTAATGGCTGATGAGCCAACGGGCAACCTCGACAGCGCCAATGCCCGTGAACTGCACCAGTTGTTCATTGACCTGCGCAACAAATTTGATCAAACCTTTTTAATTGTTACCCATAACGAAGAACTGGCAAAAATGAGCGACAGGATCCTGATGATGAAAGACGGGGTAATGATAAATGGATAATTTGTAAGTGAATAATTGATAATGGTTTTAAATCAGGATATTTGCCATTTCTTCAAGCTTTATAATTATCCATTATAAATTATTTCATTATCCGTTAATTCTCGGTTTCCACGGTATATCCTCAACCCCCAGCAAATACCCTGCATACCTGGCCAAAACAAATAAATAATCACTGAGCCGGTTCAGGTATTTTATGACCAGCGGGTCAACAAATAAATGGTGTTCCATCATATCCACGCAAATGCGTTCGGCACGCCTGCAAACACACCGGGTAACATGAGCCGTAGAAATGGCAGGATGCCCACCGGGTAAAATAAAAGATTTCATCTCCGGTAATGACTCATTCATTTTATCAATTTCTTTTTCCAGCAACTGAATGTCTGTTTCTTTCAGGTCAGGGATCTTTAGTTTTGATTCCTTATCCGGATCACAGGCCAGTGAAGAACCAATGGTAAATAAACGGTCCTGTATCTCTTTTAAAATAATTTTAACCGGGTCGTGGGTCAACTGGTCGGCCGTTAAACCGACAAATGAATTCAATTCATCGATGGTGCCGTAGGCTTCGATCCGGATATTGCTTTTGGGAACCTTGGTGCCGCCGATCAAGCTGGTCTTGCCCAGGTCGCCGGTTTTGGTATATATTTTAAATGCCATAATACCTGTTTGTTCTGTAAAACAACAAAAATTCCGGAGAATAGTTACAAGAAAAAAAATATCATGCGGTGATGGCAGCCATGGCCGGGTTCGCATTGATCTTATCGGTTTCAACAATGCCGTCCAGTAACCTGATCACGCGGTGGGCATATAAAGAGATGTCTTCTTCATGTGTTACCAGTATCACGGTATTGCCGTCGGCATGGATCTTACCGAGAATCTCCATGATCTCGTACGATGTTTTGGAATCCAGGTTGCCCGTTGGTTCATCGGCTAAAATAATAGAAGGATTGTTGATCAATGCCCGGGCAATGGCTACCCGCTGGGCCTGCCCGCCGCTCAATTCATTCGGTTTGTGATGGCTACGGTCTTCGAGCCTCACTTTTGCGAGCACAGCCAAAGCTCTTTCCGTTCTTTCTTTTTTGCCAATGCCGCTGTACACCAGGGGTAGTGCCACATTTTCGGCTGCCGTTAAGCGTGGTAATAAATTAAACTGTTGGAAAACAAACCCGATCTCTTTATTGCGCACTTCGGCCAGGTCATTATCCGGCATCCGGCTTACATCATTTCCGTTTAAAACATATTTGCCCGCAGAAGCGGTATCCAGGCAGCCGAGTATGTTCATCAAAGTTGATTTACCCGAACCGCTGGGCCCCATCAATGCCACATACTCATTCTTGAAAATATCAAGTGTGATCCCTTTTAAAACCTGTAATTCATGTTTACCGAGGTAGTAACTTTTGCGGATATTTTCTAAATGGATAATGCCCTGCATAATTTTTTTGTTTGGGTTTAGAAGTTTAGAGGTTTAGGGTATAGCTGCATAACATTAAACTCCGATCTTCTAAACTATTTTTTAATCACTTTCGGTACTTTAAAAAACTGCTCATCATGGTTGGCTGCATTTTGCAGTCCCTCTTGCCTGGTAATACTGCTTGATATTTCATCTTCCCGCAACACATTTACCCGGTCGCTCATATGCAATAGGGGTTTAACGCCGGTTGTGTCCAGTTCGTTCAGTTTGTCAACAAACCGGATCATTTTTTGAAGGTCATTTTTAATGGCTTCCTTTTCAGCTGCATCAAACTGTAACCGGGCCAGATGGGCTAATTTATCAACCAAAGCATCATTTACTTCCATACTACAAATATAGTTCAGTTTTGTGTTTCCCGGCAGCCGGTTCCCTTTCCGTTACCGGTTATTATGTAAGCGGTTTAAACTTTTCTGATATGGGGTGGCCAATGACTATCGACTTTTGTTATCTTCGCCAACTCACAGCGATGAACGATGCTGTTTGAAGTTTTATGGAAAAGAAAAATGAAATTCGGCCTGCAGTCCCGCAGGGTCCAGTGAACCGGCAAATTGTAATGAGCGGCATCCGTCCGACCGGGTTCCTGCATTTGGGTAATTATTTTGGAGCCATGCGCAATTATATAAAAATGCAGGATGAATTCAACTGCTTTTTTATGGTGGCTGATCTTCATTCTCTGACAACTCATCCGGATACAAAGGAACTCAAAGCCAATGTACACAGGGTTTTGGCCGAAAATATCGCCTGCGGCCTCGACCCGGATAAAGTGGCCCTGTATTGCCAGAGCCATGTGCATGAAACTGCCGAACTGTATTTGTATTTAAACATGCTGGCCTATAAAGGAGAGCTGGAAAAGACCACAACTTTTAAAGATAAGGTGCGGTTGAATCCTGAAAATGTAAATGCGGGCCTTTTGACCTACCCGGTTTTACAAACGGCTGATATTATTTTACACCGGGCCAGTTATGTTCCCGTTGGCAAAGACCAGGAACAGCACCTGGAAATGGCCCGTACATTTGCAAACCGGTTCAATCACCGCTATGGTGAGGTTTTTCCCGAGCCACAGGCATTTAATTATAACCAAAGCCTGGTAAAAGTTCCGAGCCTTGACGGAAACGGTAAAATGAGCAAGAGTGAGAACCAGATGGCCACATTATACCTGGCCGACAGTGATGAAATGATCAGGAAAAAAGTAATGAAAGCAAAGACAGACAGTGGCCCAACTGAAAAAAATGCGCCAAAACCGGATTATATTGAAAATATTTTCGGGTTGATGAACCTGGTTTGTACTGCTGAAACCGTTCAAAAATTTGAAGCGGAATATAATAACTGTACCATTCGTTATGGCGACCTGAAAAAGCAGCTGGCCGAAGATATGGTGAACTTTATAGCTCCTGTGCGTAAAAAGGCAGATGCTATATTGCAGGATGAAAAAGGGCTTGAACAGATCATGCGAAAAGGGGCCGAAAAAGCCAATAAAAGTGCCGGGGAAACCATGAAGCTGGTAAGGGCTGCCATGGGATTAAATTATTTTTGATCTCTCCGGGTAATTATCGGGATTTGATTTAAGAATTTGTTTACTTTAGATGCTCCGCTTTTATTAAATCTAAAACCGGCGATCGTAAATCCGCAATTGAATTATGGCTAAAATAAAAAAACCAAAACACATCGCTGTAGCAGGAAATATAGGTGCAGGAAAGACCACTTTGACAGAAATGCTGAGCAAGCATTATAAGTGGATCCCCCAGTTTGAAGATGTGGATCACAATCCTTACCTGAATGATTTCTATGAAGACATGCCCCGCTGGAGTTTTAACCTGCAGATCTTCTTTTTGAACAGCAGGCTGAACCAATTGCTGGAGATCCACCATGGTACCGAGACCGTGATACAGGACCGCACGATCTATGAGGATGCGAACATTTTTGCACCCAACCTGCATGATATGGGGCTGATGACCAAACGTGATTTTGACAATTATTATAAGTTTTTCGAAACACTGAAAAGTATGGTACAGCCGCCCGACCTGATCATTTACCTGAAGGCTTCGGTACCTACACTGGTTGCACAGATCCAAAAACGCGGCAGGGAATATGAAGAAAATATCCGCCTTGATTATTTAAAAAAGCTGAACGAGTTTTATAATGGCTGGATCGAAAATTACAAAGAAGGCCCATTGCTGATCATTGATGCGGATAAAAATAAATTTGCCGAGAACGAAGAAGACCTGGGTAAGATCATCACCAGTATTGATTCAAAACTGTTTGGGTTGTTTTAGGTATCCAGTATCCAGAAGTAAATATCCTGCACCCTGCATCTTCTTTCCTGCACCCGCCGCCCCCTAATCGATCAATGAATTCTTCATGGCATAAAAAACCAGGCCAACAGAGTTTTTAACGCCAAACCTTTCCATGAGCCTGTCTTTTATAGCTTCCACTGTCCTGGCGCTGATGTCCATTTTTGAAGCAATTTCGGATGCTGTAAATTCCATACAAACGAGGGTGAGCACTTCTTTTTCCCGGTCGCTGAGCACCACTTCAGAAGTGAGTGACGGGTTGAATTTTTGTTTGGAATAATTTTTTTTGATGAGTACCTTATTTACAAAAGGGTTCAGGTAAAAACCGGTACGCATTACGTCCATGATCGCTTTTTTGATCTCAGAAGGGTCGGTGCTTTTTAACAGATAACCGGCTGCGCCACAATCCATCAGGTGGCCAACGAAGCGCTCATCTTCGTACATGGTAAGGATGATCACCCGTATATTTGGAAAATTTTTGGTGATCAGTTTGGTGGTATCAATGCCGTCTTTAACGGGCATTTTAAGGTCACATAAAACCACATCAGGCATTGCTTCCGGTATTTTTTCAAGCAGTTCTTCCCCATTGTCGGCTTCCAGCACAAATTTGATATTGGAGTAACTCCGCATAGAAAGGATCACACCTTTCCTGAAAATTTTATGGTCATCTGCTATGGCAACTTTAATTTCATTCATAACTGGGCAGTTCCGTAAAGATAGGTAAAAGATTTTTTTTATATATCAAGTTAACCAAAATTCATTAAAACCGGGATAATTGCAAAAATCAATCCATAACCGGGAACAGTATTAAATAGCCGGTTCCCTCGGGATTTCAATGGTTACTTTATAATAGGTTTTACTGGGGTCTATTTCAAAGAAAATGCGGCCAGTCAATACTTTGATCCTGCTGGCAATATTTTTCAGGCCCAGGCCGAGGGTGCTGTGGTTCAATTTATCAAAATCGGCCTGCACTATTCCTTTTCCATCGTGGTGTATCCTGAAATACATGTTATTGGCGCTGATATTTTGCGTAAGGTGTATAAAGCCGGGGTTGCTGTGTTTGAGGATATTATTAACCAGTTCCTGTATGATGCGGAAGACCAGCAATTCCTGCTCCACTTTAAGCCTCGTGCGGTAATCGTGAAAACGGGCGCTGGCGTTCAGGCTGCCGCTGGCCCCTATTTTCTGGAAAAGGTCGGTAGCTGCACTTTCCAGTCCGAAGTTTTTTAGGGTAGGGGGCATCAGGCTATGACTGATGTTGCGGATCAGCAGGATGGCATCATCGAGTATCTGTTTGGCGCTGAATATGCTCTGCAATTGCTGGGCCTTATCCTGGTTCACCAGGTTTTCGTTCAGGTACAGCCTGGCCGTTGCCAGCAAAGGCCCGGCATCATCGTGCAGGTCGGCTGCAATGCGGTTACGTTCCTCTTCCTGGAATCGGATAGCTGCATTCAACAAGATCTGCTGCTTCTCTTCTTCCAGTTTTTTTAGCTGGTTGTTGTACCGGATAACCCTGCGCTGGTGAAAGATCACAAACCCAACAATGGCAATGGCAAGGGTCAACATACCTAATGTTCCGAGAAACATGAAAGGTGTAATTCCTGACGAGCCATTTGTTTGTAAAAAAAAATACATTATGCTAATTGCTTAGGTTTGGTGTTTAAACGGAAGATAATTATCTAGTTCAGAATCAATTGAAGAAAGGTTTAAATTCTGATTATCAATTTTATTTTCCTTAATTGCAACTGCAATACATAATAATATATTTTTTATTATTGTTACAGAACTATAGATAATTAGGAATTGCCTTCTAAAAGCTTCATCATTATAACTAGTTTTTGAATATAAGAATAAGAAAAAATTCCCAGAAAAATTAATAATGAAAGCTACTGATATCCAGAATATAGCTTTATGATAAATTGGTTCTAAAACTGTTTCTTGAATTACTTCAAAGAAAAAATAGACAATAAATAATAATAAAATAAGGTATTCAAAAATTAACGGAAGAAATGGTAAATTTGGCTTAGTGGAGATTAGAAAATCATATATACAAAACAGTATAAAAGGAATTGGAGAAACTAGTAAAATATTCTTTATTGTTTTATTCTTGATATTTAGATAAAATAAATAAGACAATAATGAATATTCTAATATATTATAAATCCTTGTAACTAAGTAGTACTGCTCAAGTGAATCATTAATATATCTAGTAAGTATTACTGTAATAATAAGAATTGTTATCACAGATGTATACAAAAAAAATACCTTTTTATTTTTTGTATTAATCCTGTTAAGATATAATAAACAAAAAATAAAAGGTAAAGTTTCTGTGAAATAAGTTATATATTTTAGATATTGAAGAATAATTGATTGTTTTGTTCAAAAATAATCAAAACCTTTTCAAAATCAAAAATATAATTAATTTAAGCGAAACATTCGACCAATAAGTCAATTAGTTCATTCAACATGGTAATCTAGTTTTAAGGTTTCTAAAAGTAATAATGAAGTGTAAACTTCTACTAAAAGTGCTCTCAAGGCAACCCCCTAAGTTTAAATATCTATTGCAAAAAGGGGATAAATATCAGTAATACAATAGATTACGCTAAAATTGAGATTTAAAAACTTACATAAATTTAGGTAAATGTACGAAATAATATCAGTAAAATTACTATGAAGTTACTAGTAAGTTTACTATCGTATTTATACTTATGAAGGGATGGAGACCAGGGGAATACACTTAGTATATTCGACAAACTTTTTAAATAAGGGTTAACCTCATTAGTTGCTGAAGTTTAAATTGAACAATTTCCAGGATAACAGGTTGTAAAAGGGGAAGTGTGTTATTGGATCTAAGCGGGACTTTTAAAAGAGTTGATTGACACCGGTAAAACAAGCACAAACAAGGTTCTTCGAGGATATGTGGAAATCATTTGTATTTCTATTGGATAATTGGATAATCAGATATTCGTTTAACCAATGTCAATCAACTTATACAAAAGTAGCATCGGGATATTACCTGCACAAGCGCAATAATGCCCAATTTTGGGGTTACAGTAAATACAGTGCCTATCGTATAAGTTCAGGCATACAGCGTATATTAACGTATTTCATTAATCGTAAATTTACGCAGTGAAAATACCTAAGACATTGACATCCAGTTGTGTTAATCATTTTTTTGAATCGTAAATACCCAATCTGCATACATGTTGATTGAAATTTGTACCTTCAACCGTAATTTTTACTAATACCCAATTATCAAATGCTATGGGAAACAACCAGCTGATCAAGATCGCAATAGCCGATGACCATAAAATTTTCAGGGATGGCATTAAAATGGCGCTCGCCGGGAAGGAAAATCTTAAAATGATCTGGGAAGCAGAGGATGGCAAGGACATGATGCATAAAATTGCCATAAAAAAACCGGAAGTGCTGTTGATGGATATCCGGATGCCGGAAATTGACGGGATCAACGGTATCCAGCTTATCAGAAAGGAATACGAGGACATCAAGATCATTGTGCTAACCATGTACGATGACCAGCAGATGATCAGCAAGATGATGGAAATGGGGGCCAATGCCTACCTCACCAAGACCACCGACCCCGAAGAGATCTACGAGGCCATCCTTACCTGTATGAACGACGATTTTTATTTTAATGAGCTCGTGAACAAGGCCGTGATGGGAAAGCTGATGCAGAAAAAAAATGTACGGCAGCATTATGGGAGCAATGTACCGGTGAACTTCAATGAAAAGGAACTGAAGATCCTGCAACTGCTTTCTGAGGATAAGACCACCGAAGAGATTTCAAAAATAATATTCCTCAGCCCGCGTACCATTGAAACCATACGGCAAAACATGAAGACCAAGGTGGATGCCAAGACTATCGGGGGCTTGCTGATGTATGGCATGCGGAACAAACTGATCGAGTAAAAAATTTCCAACCCATCTCAACATCCCGTGGCTTCGTGCTATTAAAAAGTAACGATGCCGTTCTTTACCGCATAAATGGCCAGGCCCACGCGGCTTTTTACTTCCAGTTTTGTAAACAGCGAATCGCGGTAACTGTCGATATGCCTGGGTGTCATTTGCATGGCATGGGCAATTTCCTTATAGGTCATATCCGTACTGGCCAATTTTAAAAATTCAATTTCTGTTTCATTCAGTATCAGTTTTTCCAGGGTCGCCTGTTTCCTGAACAAAGAAGCGATCTTAACGGTTGTATGGTTCGAATAATAATATTCTCCCGATGCCACGGTCAGTAAGGTTTTTTTCAGTTCGGCAGGATGAATGTCTTTTTTTAAAAACCCGTGTACCCCGGCCTGCAGCAGGCGGATCAACGCGATCTCGCTGTCGTACATGGTAAGGATAACGATCTTAACTTCGGGGTGATGCGCGGCCAGCCATTTGGCTGTTTCATAGCCATCCATTTTAGGCATGTTCAGGTCCATCAATACGATATCCGGTCTGCACCCGTTTTCCATAAACTGTACAACTTCCTCCCCGTTTCCGGCTGCAGCAATAACGGTAAATTCATCAAAGTTATTGATCAGCTTTACCAGTGCATCCCTTAACAGGATATGGTCATCAACCATCAGGAGTTTATGCGTTTGCGTTGTTTGCATACAGGGGTATTTCAATTTTAATTTGCGTACCGGTATTTTCATTGCTGCTGATTGCAAATTTACCATTCAGCAGTAAAGTACGTTTTTTCATATTCAACAAACCGGTACCGGCCTCCGATCCGGCAATATGAAATCCTTTGCCGTTGTCCTCAATGGTCAGTACCAGGGAATCCGAATTGTAGTAGAGGTGCATATCGATCCGGGTGGCTCCTGCATGCCGGATGATATTGTTCAATGCCTCCTGTGTGATCCTGAACAGGACCAGTTCGGTATTGGCATCCATAAAGACCGGGTTGCCCGAAATTGAAAAATGGATCTTGTAGATGCCTGCTCTCTGCAGTTGTGCTGCTTCATATTCCAGGGCCCTGATCAGGCCGTTATTCATAATGATCTCGCTGCTTAAACTATGGCTCAGGTCGCTCAGGTCTTTGATGGCTTCACTGATGATGTTGACCGATTCACTGACCTGCTCCCTGGTATTGTCGGTATCGGCATAACTGAGTGTGTTCAAATGCAGTTGGGCAAGGGATAGTTTCTGGCGAATATTGTCGTGTATCTCCCTGGAAATATGTTGAAAGGTTTGTTCTTGTATTTCTAGTTGTGATTGCAAGAGTGCATTTTGATGTGAAATTTTCAGGCTTTCAATATCTTTAAAATAAACATTTTGCTTTTGTTGGTACCGGTACAATATTATTGTAATAAATACAATAAGAACAAGTATAAGTATAACCGATATAATTATAAAAATTATTACAAATTCTGTGGGTGCTTTAAGCATAAATAACTTTTTATCAAAAGGAGATACATTACTATAACTGACATATTAGAAATTGAAAAAATATAGCTACGAAGATTTCGGTATTCATTCTCTTTTACAATAAATGGTATTAATGAATTTATGGGGAAACTGATACTGGAAGAAAAGAAAATGCCAATAACTATCCAAAATACTGATGATTTTAGAAGTATTAAAGTAGGTTTATTATTCAATAATTCCTTTAAATAAAGAATACAAAAGATTATTAAAAATAAGTATGATGCTATAGAAGGTTTAATTTCAGTATTAGTCGAAAAGACAATTATTAACAATGCAATATGAATTAGAATTAATAAAAAAAGTAAAAACTTTATTTTTTTTATATAAATTGATTTATTCATTATTTCAATAAAGAATAAACCAAGCATTAGTAGTTGAAATAGCCATAAAAATTGTTCGACAAAAATTGAATTTTTTTTAGATGAAAACCAAACATCATTTTTATTAACAATTGTATTTAGTGATATAAGTAACCCCAAAATAATATAGACAAAAATGTATTTGTAATAATTAGGCTTTTCTTTTTTCATAAAAGCTAATGCCACAAAAAAAGAAATTATTATAACGCCCG
>CAZBIK010000077.1:0-11929 GCA_964491955.1 uncultured Ferruginibacter sp. | reverse complement strand
AGATCATTTCTCCTGAGCTGCTTTTATGTGCTGTGCGCATGCGGAAGCCGGCATGACTGAATCCCAGCCCCTCTTCATACACCGTAAATTTTTTATTCACCGGGTCGTATCTTAAGATACAGTTCAGGTTTCCGATCCACACAAAGCCCTTTTCATCTATCAGCAGACCTTCGCAGCGGTCGTTGCGCAAACCATTGGTACGGTTGAAACTTTTTATTTTTCCATCTGCAGATAAAATGGAGAAACCACCTGCTGTTGCAAAATAAATATTACCCCGTTTATCTTCATTAACAGCATACACTGTGTTATGTGCAAGTCCGTCCCTGGTACTGAAATGTATGATACTGTTCTTGTCAGCGTCATAACAATAAGCCCCACGAGTTGTGCCGATCCACATCCTGCCAGCTTTATCAAGTGTTAACGAAGCACAGGGATACTTACTCATTTCGGCCAGTAACGGGTGATCCCTGAAAGAAGTGATCTCAAAATTATATTTATTGATCATACAGGTACCCCGGAGAGTGCCAACCCAGCGGTTACCATATTTATCTGCACAAATTGCATTGATCCATGGAGCAGGAAGATCTGTTCTTTTGCCCGGAATGGTATCGGTTAGTTGTGCAATTGTTTTATTTGCTTTGTTCAGGATCAATATACCAAACCGTGACGTGCCCACCCAGAGGTTCTGCTTTTCATCCAGGTGTACTCTCCTGATCGTTTCCCTGCCGTTGATATTGGTGCCATCAGGCAACAGGCAGGGAACGTAAGTTGTCTTATCATGTAACCGTTCCCATTTTATCAGCCGGTCCTGTGTAGCTATCCATACATTGGATCCCTCATATGTTTCTACGGATTGAATATAACCATCGAATATTTCGTTGTTGTCATCAATAAAATATGGTTTACTGCCCGGATGCTGTTGTTTTATATTGTAGAAATGAACGCCTGATGTTTGTGTGGTTACAAACAGGTAACCGCTGGTATCATACCTGATATTAAAAGCATTATTTCCTCCAATGCTTCGCTGGTCAATGGGGTCATGCATCCAATGCTGCGCTGTTTCTTTTTGAAGGTCAATGAAATAAAGTCCCGCAAAATATGTGGTGATGGCTACATGATGCTCATCGATCCGCGCTATGTTACGCAGGTTGCCGGTTATTGGCAGGTTATACTGATCTTTAATATCCCGGTATTCCTTTACGATCTTTTTTTGGCTTATGCTGATGCGGTAAAATACTTCTCCACTGACCGTATAAGCAAAGAGTTCGTCATCATTGATATAATATGCACCGCTCAGGCCGGGCAAAGGCATCTGCAGCAGGCACTTCATCTGGGCATAGTCGATCACAACAAGGTTCCTGTTCCGGTAATAAATGATCTTATCCTTATCATTGCCATATGTAAAACCGATATTGCCTTTTAACTGCTCATCAAATGGGGTATTTGTTTTTTCAAAAACACCAATGCTTCCTTTTTTCTGAAAATAATGCTGGCGGCCTTTTACGGCAAAAACACCGCGGCTGCCGGTATACCACAGTGCGGTCACATTGCTTCCATCTGTCGTATCACCCACCAGTATCTTATGAAATTTTCTTTTTTCATCCAGCATGGTAACATAGTGGGTGTTCGTCCTGATCCAGATGCGGTTGTTATCGTCAATCACGATCCTTTCAATATTATTATCTGCCAGCTCCGGGTATTTGTATTTATGGTATGTGCTGATACGGTTACCATCAAAACTATTAAGCCCTTCAGAAGTTGCGATCCACAATATGCCGTTCCTGTCCCTGGCAACCATGCTTACATTATTATCACTTAAACCTTCGGCAGTACTTAAATGATAAAATGCCGGTGCCTGTGCAAACACCGGCATAGATGCCAGGAGGCATGATACAAGGACAGTTATTTTTAAAAAGGCTGTCAATCAGCAGGTTTATTTTTCAATGTTTAAAATACTCATTTTTATTTACAGATGATACGTTGAAGCGGTTTATTTGATTTTCTTCAATGCATCAACCTGTTCCTGCAACTGAATGACATATAAGGTCAGTTCTTCCACTTTTTCCATCAGCCGCTTACTCATTTCGCCCAGTGGTATGCCATTTTTTTCAATTTCACGGGCAGCAGGAATATTGGGAAGGTGTTTGTTTTCCTGTATAAATTTTTTCACTTCCGGCAGGGTCTTCAGCGCATAGCCTTCCGCAAAAACATAATCGGGCCAGTTTACAATGGCCAAAGTGGTAAAGTCAGTTGCGATCACTTTACCTTCTACAGATACCATATAACCCGAAGGCGTTAAGCCTGTGCCAAAATTAAACTGGTTAGCTTTTGAAGCATAAAACCTCTTTGTACCGCTGGTTGTATTGGCATCAATGACAATGCCGCCGCCATTGGAGTTTTTGCTGAGTTTAAGATGATTGTCATCATCTATGGCAAGTAAGCCGGTAGTTGTGATATTGCCTGATCTTACCATTTTGATCTCGGGGGCCAAATTACCTGCTGCTATTTCTATATTCCCCGAGCTCAGATCCCCTGTCAGGAGCATATCACCTGAAAACCTGGAATTCCCGTTTACATCAAACTTATACATTGGTGACACAGTCCCGATACCAACATTACCATTATGGGTAACCGCTAACCGGTCAGTTCCTTTGGTGCTTACAATAAAACTTCCGGTACTGTTATTGGCATTGGTACCGGTTTTGATATCATCGTTCACCAGCTGCATAAACCCCACATCAGTAATGCCGTTTTTAAGCTGGATTTTCGGGTCAATGCTGCTTATGGTCAAGATCGAGGATGGAGAAACGGTGCCAATACCTACCTGGCCGGAAGGATCAATGGTCACCCTGTTGTTATTGGCGGTTTGAAACCTGATCGTACCGGCTGCATTATTAAAATCTGTACCCAGGGTAAGGTTACCGGCGCTGCTGCTAATATAACTTTTCAACACATTGTTTTCATGAAAATCCATTCTTGCAGATCCGTTATTGCCGCTGTTTATCGAGAGCAGTGCAGTAGGTGCAGACAGGCCAATGCCCAGCCTGCCGTTTTCAGTGATCGTAACCCTGTCAATACCTTTGGGTTGAAAAACAATATCCCCCACCGGGTTATCGGGATGGGTTCCGATCTTCATATCAAATCCATCTGCCTGTATATGGCCAACTGCCAATCCATTGTTCATCATTCCGATCACCGGGTTGATGTCATTGATGGTCAGTTTGGAAGCTGGGGTATTGGTTCCAATGCCCACATTCCCGGAATTGGTATTGAATACATGGATGTCTGTTTTGTTCCAGTGTTTGTCATAACTGTTCAGGAGTTCTGCCCAGCCCCCGTTCACATCACCCCGGTACATCCAGTAACTGTATGTATCCATATCAAATACAGTTAACCCGGTTGCCGGGCCGGCAATAGATGTTCTTTGAAGGGTTGTCAACCTTGGGGTAAGCAGGCCTTTTGAGTCGCTTTTAATATCCAGGATGGCTGAACCGTGTGGAGCCGAAGCATCTGTATTGATGGACACACTTTGTGCAAACACCAGGGCAGGAAAAACGAATGACAGTAAAACAGTTATTTTTTTCATCTTTTTGATTTAGAATTCAAAACTAATATGATGAATCCTGTTTCCCGGTCATTGTTTAGTTTAAGGTTCCCTTCTCTTATCCAGAGGTAAAACTGTTCCGGCTTATTCATTTCAAAGCAACACAGTACGCTGTTGCTGTAAGATCAATCAACGGTCACTTCCTGCAAATGTTCCACTCTTTTATCCAAAACAATTTGCAGGTAATAGGTTCCCGGTTTTAGCCCGGTTGTGCTGATGCTGCTTTTCCATAAACCTTTTTTTGATGAACCCATGATCTTGTTATGGATGATATTACCGGTTTCATCAGTCAGTACCATCTCCGTTTTTCCATCCAGCAACTGGTTCACATCAAACAGCACTTCACCGTTTGTTGTGGTAACTGTTTGTATCCAGGCCCTTTTGCCGTCTGCCGGCGGCAGGTACTGTCCTGCCGGTATTCGTGCAGTCGTATCTGTTATTAAATAACCTGCCACGCCACCGCTGCCGCAGGGGCCGATCATGGCACGGAACTGGGTATGTTCACGGGCTGTAAAACCCGGCTGCAGCACCACTTCATTGCCGGCACGCATCTGCACTTTGGTGCCTGCTGAAGTGGATAGTAATGCAGTGGATGTAATGTCAGCCGATGCTTCATAAAATTCCTGCCCTTCCAGCGTGCCGGTAATGTTCATGCTGGCAACGCAGTCACTGTACAGGTCGCTTTCCCAGATACCCCTGCCAAAAGTGGAAGCCCTTAATTTATTGTCGGCCGCAGAAATAACGAGGTCGGTTACCGGCACATACGGCAGGTTATTGTAAAAAGGCACCCAGTCGGTCATGTTGGCGCCCCGGTAATAAACACCATTATCCGTTCCGATATACACATTGCTGTTGTTGTCTGCCACGATACAGTTCACCGGTAAATTGGGCAATGTTCCGCTCCGGTTAAACCAGGTAAGCCCTGCATCCGGTGAATAATACACTTTCAGGTTCTCGGTAAATCCCCCGAATGTTACCCAAACCCTGTTGGAATTGACCGGGTTCACATTGATATACGTGATCTTGGGATAAGTGGCAACCGGGAAGCTGTCGCTCAGAATATTTGTATTTGGCCAGGTTACCCCGCCATCATCACTTCTTCTCAATACTCCGTTTATCGAATTGAACTGTGCCCCGCCTGCCATGTATATGCGGTTGCCGTTGCTGGGGCAGGTTCTCATGGCCCAGCCGCCCTGCACATTCTGAACCACGGTCCAGTTGTTGGCATTCACTGCATTGTTGCTCCGCCAAAAAGCATTGGTGGCAAAATAAACCGTATTGGCTGCTGTTGGATGCGTGGCCATGGTTGATGCAAATGGATTATTATTGATGTTTGGCGTAATGGCATTTGCATTTGCCCCGCTGTTCGTAAACCGAACAATTCCCCTGTTGATGATGGCATAATAAACAGAAGTATCTGCGCCGTCATAGGCTACAGTAAAACCATCGGAATTATTTATTTGATTGAAAGATGATGTGCCGTTGTCTCTCCTGATCGCCCCGTTATCCTGTAAACCGCCCAGCATATCCAGGTAGTTATCCGGGTTCACCGTCATCCTGTAAAGCTGGCTGATACTCATGCCTGTCAGATGTGCGGTCCAGTTGGCCCCATTGTCTGTACTGCTGTACACACCGCCATCCGTGGCAGCCCATAATTTATTGTCAACCGGGTGGTATCCCAGTTCATGGATATCGCCGTGCAGGTTTCCGCGGAAAACCCAGTTGTTCCCGGCATCCAGGCTGCGCCATACAAAAACAGCGCCCGTGGCAACGGTATTGCTGCTGGTATTACTAACTGCAAGGGTTAGGTCGTACCAGGACTGCCCGTTATTATCCGCACCAACATTTGAATTGCCGAGTATGTTGGGAGAATTCCCCTGGTTGTTGAAACTGTCACCCGAATCATCACTTCTGAAAAGTCCTTTAAAAAAACCAGCCTGGTTTTGTACACCGCCGGCGAGTATATACACCACGCTGCTGTTGGATGGTGCCACAGCTATATCCGACCTGGCGGTAGGATTATTGATCTGGCCGGTTGCAGTTGCATTTTCAATAAAGGTAATTCCGCCATCTGTACTTTTAAAAAATCTCGATGTGCCGGCATCCAGTGAAATGGTATAACAAACCATTGAACTGCCCGGTTTGAATTTAAGGTTAAAGAACATACCCCGGTCCTCCACCAGGTTCCAGGTGGTGCCGCCATCAGCGGTTCTGAAAACTCCCTGGTTGGTACAGGCAAAAAGGATATTGGGATCGGTGGGGTGCATGGTTAACCGGTAGCTCACCAGGTTCGAATAATCGGCACCGGGAAAAATACCTGTTGGCAGCCAGTTGGCGCCACCGTTAGTTGACTTTAAAACCCCGGTTGACAGCCGCATATACCCAAAACCCTGCACGAGTGCGCCGGTGGGACCGTTGCTGTCGCCATCACCGGTGAGTATATACAGGATATTCGTATTGTCCGGGTTTATGGCAATGCCGCTGATCCCCTGGCAGGGAATATCGGGCGTGAGGTTCGTCCAGTTTGTACCTGCATTGGTTGTTCTCCACAATCCACCTCCTGCCGATCCTGCAAAAACAGTATTGGCATCTGTTGGATGAAAAGCAAACCGGTCGACGCGGCCAATACCGGTAGCCAGTGCAGTTGGGCCCACCAGCGACCAGTTGCCTGATGTGATCTGCGAAAGGTTTGAAAATTCACTTCCTTTTTGTCCTGGCAACTCAGTGCGCAATTTCCTATTCTGTTGCAGCCCCGTGGCATCGATCATCTTTTGGTTGATGTTTACAAACTCACCGTTGGGGCCAAGCCGGCTGCTCATATACCAGTCCCATCTTTTCCATTGTTTAAGCGCCCGGTTAACTTTTGTTTGTCCAAGCCTGTTGACCGTTCCGGGATCTTTAAAATAAGCATCAACCACATTCATGATGTCTGTATAGTTCTGCTTGCCCTGTAATTGCCGGCCGAGAACTGAATCCTGCTGGCTGAATACAGCCGTGCTGTTCAGCAGGACCAGGCAGGTTATATAAAATATTATTTTTTTCATACTGCGTATTTTTATTGCTTTAAAAAACGGGCAGTTTATTTTTTTGCCTTTAATAATTCCATTTCCTTTTTCAATGCAATAATATACAGGGTGAGTTCTTCGATTTTTTCCATCTGCAGTTTCTGCATCTCACCAACACCCAGCCCGCCTGCTTCAATGGTTTTTGCAGATGGTATGCCGGGCAGGTGTTTGTTGGTATTGATAAAGGATTCCACCTCATCCAGGCTGCGCAGTTTATATTCATTGGCAAAAACATAGTCGGGCCAGTTGGCAACCAGGCGTACAACCAGTTCGGTGCAGATCGCTTTTCCATCCACGGCCAGTTTGTACCCGCCGGGACTGATGGTATTTCCAATTCTGAGCCCGCCGGTTATTACCGTATTGCCATCCACACCCAGGCGGTGCGATGAATTGAAATTTGCCGGATCGCCGATGTATATATTTCCGCCGTCTGTTTGCATATACAGGTGCGAGGATACCCCGTTATTGCGTGCCTGCAGTTCATTATTATCAAATACCAGGTTGGTGGCGGTAGCAGAACCAAGCACCAGGTAACCATGGGAGGCATTACTGGCTTCAGATCCGCCGGTGATCTGCAATTTTGTAACAGGTGCCGATATTCCAATGCCCACATTGCCATCCGGGTCGATAGTCATCCTGTCGGAACCATGCAGGCTGAAAACGATATTGCCGGTAGTGTTCGCATTTTGGGTACCCAGTTTTAGATCGGTTCCACTTGACTGCAGGTAGGCCCTGGCGATACCTCCATTCAGGAAACCTATAGAAGGATCGGTTCCGTTGATGCTGAGTTTTGATGTTGGCGTGTTGGTGCCAATGCCTACATTGCCACCGTATTTATTATAGATATGCGGGAATGTGCTGTGTTCCCATTGGTTCTGGTAATTGTATGTCAGTTCCGACCAACCGCCATTTACATCGCCTCGGTACATCCAGAAACTGTAGGTATCTGTATCAAAAACGGTAAGGCCGGTAGCAGGCCCGCTGATGGAAGTCCTTTCCAGTGTGGTCAGCCTTGGTATCAACAGTCCTTTTGAATTGCTTTTGATATCCAGCATGGCCGATTGATGCGGCTGTGCGGCATCCGAATTGATGGCCACACTCTGTGCAAGAAGCATGAACGGTAAAAAAACGGCAAGCAGCAGAATTACTTTTTTCATGATTTTTATTTTAGAAGACCAAGGTATGGAGCAGTTCCTGCAGTTATAATCCTGCGGTTAGTTTACGGTAACATCTTTCTATTCTGTGGTAAAAGTTTTATGTTATACAGTCTTTTACAGTTGACCGGATCGTATTTATCATTACTTAAAATAAATGGGCATGCCCGGTAGTAAACCTGTTTTTCATCAGTAAAAAACCTTAAAAAAACTGAAGTATGCCGTTAACTCAATTCATCTGCCGGCAACCGGTTAACCTTTCTACTTTGCATTGAAATATTAAAAACAGCCTGTTTTAAATTTTTAAAAATGAAAAAATTCCTGCTTGCAACCATACTTGTCCTTGCCGCTGGCCTGTCATTTGGCCAGCTTATCATCACACCGGGAACCCAATGGGTAAACAGCGGTGCTGCGGTCATCATACTGGATGATATGGACCTCATCAATAACGGAACCATTATTAAAGGGAACAGTATTGTAAAATTTACCGGGAATACCGGCAATGCCATTGGCGGAAGCACGGCTAGCAGTTTTCATGGCCTGGAAATGGCAAAGACCGGGAACAATACCGTAACCCTTACCAATCATATCGATGTAAGCGAAAAAGTAATTTTCAGTTCTGGCCTGTTGAATTTAAACAAGTATGACCTTACACTGGCCGATACTGCTTTCCTTGATAATGAATCTGAGAGCAGCCGGATCACCGGCATTACGGGCGGAGAAGTGGTCATTACATTACCGCTGAATGCGCCGGCTGGATACAACCCGGGCAATATGGGAGCCCTCATTAGTTCCGCATCCAACCTGGGAACGGTTGTGATCCGGCGCGGGCACCAGGTGCAGGCAGGTACCGGTATGGCAGCAAGTATTGAACGCTATTTCGATATCAGCCCGTCGAATAATGCTGCACTGGATGCCACATTCCGCTTTCATTATTTTGATGCCGAATTGAACGGCCAGTCAGAAATATTACTCAAAATGTTCCGCAGTACCAATGGAGGCGTTAACTGGACAAACGAAAATTATAACACAAGAAATGGGGTTGAGAATTTTGTTGAAAAAACCGGGATCAGCAGTTTTTCCAGGTGGGCCCTTTCTTCATCAGGCGTGGCGCTGCCGGTTACCGGTCTTGAGTTCCAGGCAAGCCGGATCAGTAAAGATAAAGTGCTGCTTACCTGGAAAACAAACCAGGAATTCAATAACAAAGGTTTTGGTATTGAAAGGAAAAAAGAGAATGAGAATGATTTTGCATCAACCGGCTTTATTAATTCACTGGCACCGGGCGGCAACAGCCCTTTCCCGTTAAGCTATACCAAAATTGATACGAATGATTTTGCGGGTAAAACATTTTACCGGCTGAAACAGGAAGACTTCGATGGCAAATTTGTTTATTCAGTTATACGCGTCGTAAACGGCAACGATGAAAAAATATCATCTTTAAAAGCATGGCCCATACCTTCTAACGGAAATGTCAATGTGCTGTTTCAGAACATTGAAAAAGATATCTTACAGGTGTTTGCCATGAATGGCAGGCTGGTTCAGCAGGTACCGGCTTTGAATAATACAACGCTGAAAATAACAGGGCTGTTGACCGGTAGTTATGTGATCAGGCTTGCTGCTCAAAAGGACATGGTATTGAAAATAATTGTTCAGTAAGTTGTTCATTGGCAATGTGGCTGTTGTTATTCAATCGGGGTTTAAACGCCCGGATAGTAATTCAATAATGGCCTGCAGGCCGGCAGCGGTTCCTGCAAAATAATTACCTTTTTTAAATCCGGGAATGAACTTATTGTCTATGATGACCTGTATTTCATCACCTGATAAATATTTTTCAATGCCCTTGCCATAGCTGATACGGATGCGCCTGTACAGGGGAGAGATACCAATGACCATACCGTTATTCAAATCATTTTTGCCTATGCCCCAGGTATACCCGATATGCTTTGTAAGGGCATCCATTTTTTCAATGGACGTACAAAAAGTATCAAGGGTAACTATGGCAATTTCAGCGGAAGTGTGCTTTTCAAAATCAGTGATCAGGCTATCGAGGTAATCCCTTTGCCCGGTTGAAAAAAGCATAATGTAATCATTCGTCCAGGATACAGGTTCAGGTAAACTGTCCCAAAACTTTTGCCGGTATTCAGCGAGGCGTTTGGCCGACAGGTTATTATCAACGGCTATTGAATCAGGCAAAGTTTGTGATCTGGCAGTAAGGCCTGTCAATAATAAACTTACAATGATTACAAGGTTTTTCAGGCGCTTCATCTCACGTGATTTTCACCTAAATATACATAAGTTCTTCAGGGAAATTCTCAATAGGTACAATTGTATATAATGAGAAAAAATTTGACCATGCATTTTTATTAAATACTGATCCTGCGGTCTCTTGCAATATTTTTCCATTCAGCAACCGCCCGCCCGTTTTCTACAAGATGCACACTTTCATACAAGGCAACTGTAGGACAGATATGCCAGGGCAGACCATAAAGTACATCGCCGGGGGCAAGCAACTGTGCTGTTTTGTTTTCCAGTACCAGGTGCTCTTCACTTTGAGAAATGGCCGTAAGTTCAAGATCCGGAAAGAAAACCCTTTTCGTTATTTCATTTTCAGCAGCAACGGATTTATGCCCCAGGTCGGTGCATATTTTTCCCTTGCCTGGCAGTGAGACTATTCTTGTAAGCAAAACTGCTGCCGGGATGAATTCCTGTTCCGGGCAAAGATCCAGGTATCCCTTATCCCAGTAAATAAAAGTGCCGGGACTGCATTCTACGGTTTCTCTTTTACAATGAACAGAAAAAGCGGGCGATCCTCCGGCAATGATTATGGGTTTGGGTAAACCCATGGTTTCAATTTTTTCAGCCATTGCTTCCACTGCTGCAAAAGCCTCATCACATTTTTTTTTCTTAACCGAAAAGTCACGATCCCGGATATGTCCGTCATAAGCGTGTATGCCTTTTATGATCATCCCTTCAGCTTTTGAACACCAGTCATATAATTTAAGCGCTTCATCTCCGGCAGCGATCCCGGTCCTGTTCATGCCCACATCCAGGTCAATGTAAACAGTTACCTCTAACCCGGCTTCACTGAAAGCATTGGATTGTTCAGATGCTGAGATCAAATTATCAGTCAGACAAGAAAAAGTTGTTAGCGGATATTTTTTGATCAATGCAATAAATCGCTGCAACTTCGGACCAACAGGCTGGTAAGCCATCAACACATCTGCTGCGTGGCAGATGCCGAGCATTTCTGCTTCGGCGATCGTGGCACATTTGAATTTGTATATGCCTGCATCCATCATCAGTTTTACCACTCCGGCACATTTGTGTGTCTTAACATGCGGGCGAAGCCTGTTAACATCACCGATCATATTTATGGCTACATGGATATTGGCTTTCACCCGTTCCGGGTAAACCAGGAGTGCGGGTGAATCAATTTCGTTTGCGTTGCTGATCTCAAACCATCTTTTTGCATTCATCATTTGATTGAGGCTTTATGGTGTTACCTGCAATTTAAACAGATTTACAAGCCGCTTTCTGTTTTAGATCTATAATTAGCTGCGAAAAATTATTATTTTGATTGCAGGAAGGTTTATTTTTAAAATCAATTCAACCGGCCATGCGCATTTGTTTTGTTTTGATCTTCATTTTTTTGTGGATGCAGTCAACATCCCAAACACTTGCCCAATGGTCGCAGGTGGTTAACTGGGATGGGGTAAGTCACTGGTCAAGGTATATCCGCACATTTCCTGCTTACCAGGGGCCAAATGCACTTCCGGTGCCAAGGGTAGGCAATGGCATTATCGACAGCAGTTTTTTTGTGGGTGTAGCCGGCAATTTTCATTTTTCAAAAGGCGACAATACACAGAACATTATTTTGTATGCCAATTACTGCCTGGTAAAGGATCTGATATCGGCTGATATTACCTGGGTGCCCTATGAGCATTATACTTTGACCCATGCCATGAAGGAAGAAAGGCATATCTGGCCCCAGTTCTATTCCGACAAACAGGGCGAGGGGGAATTACACCTGAATAGAAATATCCAGGTATTGAAAAGATGGCAAAAATTTATCCGGCTAAAGCTCAGAATGGGATACCGTTTTCCAT
>CAZBIK010000076.1:0-12362 GCA_964491955.1 uncultured Ferruginibacter sp. | reverse complement strand
CTGCTGTGCAAGCCCGAGGCTGTCCCCTATAAAATCTGCCACATCCTGTATATCCGGTTCCTGGTAGTAATGGGCAAGTATGATCGCGTTCTTTTCTTTTTTTAAATGCCCTATTTCAGCAAACAGATCAATTGTTGGATCAATCTCAATATTTAAAAAACCATTTTTTTCAATAGCCTGTTTTGCACTGTTAATATCTGTCATAATATGTATTAATACTACTTATTTATATAATCATCTATTACTACTAGGGCTGTTAATATGTGGAAAGATTAAAAACCTTAGTTGTTGCAAAATTAAAACCTTTAGTTTATCAACGCTCATCCACAGGTAATTAACATTCAAACTTTTAAATACATACTGTGAAAAATACAGCCAGGCAGTTAAAATATAAATTATTAATATTTCTTTTCACAGCCGTTAATAATTAAAAGCGTGGATACAATAATTACATATGATCTAATAAACCCTGTTGATAAGAACGGTATAATTTACAGTTTAATAACAGCAAAGAACATTCAACCACCGGTGGTTTTAAACTTTACTCATTTTACCCATAGTTTTCGACTGTAAAAAAGTGGGTTACCAACAGCAAATAAGGGATATTAACATAGCCCTGTTTATAACCAATATCCGGCTGTTAAAAGCCTTTAAAAAGACCCATATCTAATCAATGTATCTGTATATAAGCCTTATTCAACCTGTATTATAATACTTTTAGAGGTTTTAAAAACGGATTTTATATTCAATTTTACCCTATTTTTGCCCTCCAAATTTAATATATAACAGATATGCAGATTATTCAGAGTATACGTGATAAAGGGGCACCAATAACCATTGTGGCAATTTCGCTGGCTTTGATCGCTTTTATTTTAATGGATGCAAGGCAGGATGGCACCGGCCCGTCTGCTACAGACAGTATTGGAAAAATAAACGGTACAGCTATTGAACAATCGGTATTCAGTAAAAAAATAGCGGCACTGGAAACCCAGGAAGAGCAGCAAACCGGGCAAAGGCCAAGCGGCACAAGGTCGGCCCAGATCCGTGAACAGGTATGGAACCAGCTTGTGGCAGAAACTATATTTTATGCTGAAGCTGCAAAGCTGGGCATTGATTTTACATCTAAGGAACTGGATAATGTATTAAAGAGCAGCGACCCTTCAAACCCGTTGATGCAGGACAAATCAATGGTAGACCCCGCAACCGGAAAGTTAGACATGAGCAAGGTGGGCCCGGCATTGGCGAATATCAAAAAAATGAAAGGCGAACAATGGGAAATGGTGAACAGCCAGATCATTGAACCGCAAAAGCTGGCAAGTGTATCCACAAAATATTTCGCTTTATTAAATGCAAGTGCCTATTACCCGGCATGGATGGAAGAAAAGGACAACAAGGAAAATAAAAACTTTGCCAGCTTCTCTTATGTTCAGATTCCTTACCAGGCTATCGTGGACAGCGCCGTAAAGGTAACCGATGCTGAAATTGAAAAATATGTACAAAAGAACAAGGACCTGTTTAAACAGGAGGCCGGCCGCATGATCTCTTATGTGGCTTTCAGCCAGTTGCCCGGTTCGGCCGACAGTACAAGAACGAAGAATGCGGTTGCTTCATTAAAATCTGAATTTGAGAACGAAACCAACACAAGAACATTTCTGGCACGCAATGCCTCGTCTATTGAATTTGATACCAATTATGTACCCAAATCAAAGATCAACAGCATTGCCATTGATTCCATAACCAGGCTGCCGGTTGGCGCGGTTTACGGGCCTTATTTAGACAATAAAAATTATGTACTGGCCAAATACCTGGGCAGCAGAAGCCTGCCCGACAGTGTAAATGCAAAGCATATTTTAATTGCAACAGTAAACTCTCAGACCGGCGAACCGGTATTGGATGACAGTACAGCAAAAAAACGGGCCGACAGTATTTATAATGCTATAAACGGCGGGGCTAATTTTGCTTTCCTGGCTTTACAGTATTCATCAGACGGCAGCAAAGATAAAGGGGGCGACCTTGGAACTTTTGCCTATGGCGCCATGGTACCCGAGTTTAATAAATTCTGTTTTGAAAAACCGGTTGGATCCAGGGGTGTTGTTAAAACCCAGTTTGGATACCACATCATTGAAGTAGTTAACCAAAAAGGATCGAGCCCGGCTTACAAAATTGGTTTTTTAGCCAAGGAAATTTTTACCAGCGAAGAAACGATCAACAAAGCCAGCAACGAAGCCATTAAACTTTCGGCAGTAAAAGAGGCAAAAAAACTGGAAGAGTATATACAAAAGAACGGGTTACAAAAAATTACCGCACCGGTATTGATCAAGGAAAATGATGCACAAATTGGCCAGTTGCAGGATGCCCGACAGCTGGTGCGCTGGGTGTTTGAGGCCAAACAGGGAGACGTGAGCGACCCGATGCCGGTTGGCGACCAGTTCGTTGTTGCCATGGTTGATAAGATCTATGAAGAAGGAACCCAGGATGTACAAACGGCAAGGCCAATGGCTGAAAATGCGGTGAGGGAAGAAAAGAAGGCTGCAGAAATCATAAAGGCACTGGGCACCAACCCAACGCTTGAGACCGCAGCGGCAAAATACGGCAAAGAAATTTTAACCGCCGGACAGGATTCTTCAGTAACCTTTAAATCCCAGATCATCAATGCCGTGGGTAATGAACCCAAATTAATCGGCGCCTTATTCAATAAAGCCAACCTGAATAAGGTGGCTGCACCCGTTGCGGGAAAGGCCGGTGTTTTTGTATTTAAAGTGAACAGCATCTCTGAAAAAGCCACTGATCCAAATGAAGACAAGGCTCAAACAAGAATGCAGCAAACAACAGCATTGCGCAACTCGGCGGTATCAAACTGGTTTGAAGGCCTGCGTAAAAAGGCAACTATTAAAGACAACAGGAGCAAGTTTTTTTAAAGGAACTTTTTATAACATACCCAAAACAGCCATCACATGTATGTGGTGGCTGTTTTATTTTACCCCGCCAGCTGCAACATTTACCATATAAGAAAATAATCCCGGCAGCAACCACGTTTAACTTTTAGGATTACCCGATTTTTAAGCGGAATGGTATATTTGCAATATGGAAGATGCATTTGTAAATAAAGTTGCGGAGAGCGGCATCATTACCCTCGACCTGGAGGATTATTATCCAAAGGATGAAACAGTGGTTTTTGATATGAAGGACCACTTGTTCATGGGGCTCATTTTAAAAGAAAAGGATTTCAGGGAAACCATGAAAAGCCTTGACCTTAAAGTTTACGAAGGAAAGAATGTTGCCCTTACCTGCACAGCTGATGCGGTGATACCGGTATGGGCATATATGCTGGTGGTCAGTTACCTGGAGCCGGTTGCAAAAGCCATTGTTTTTGGCGACAGCGATTTTTTACACAAAACGCTTTTCCTGCAAAACATTGCAAAAATCAATGTGGCTGATTACGCCGAAAAGAAAGTGGTTGTAAAAGGTTGCGGCGAATTGCCCATTACTGAATCGGCCTATGTGGCCATTACCGGGTTGCTGAGGCCGGTAGCAAAGAGTATTATGTATGGAGAGCCCTGCAGCACGGTACCCATTTATAAAAAACCAAAAACCCCTGTCCTTTAAAACCAGCCGCGCTTTCTGAACATCCGTACCATGGCCAGCGGGATAAACAACATTAGCCCAACTGAAATAAAAAATCCCCACTTGTTGTGTAACAGCGGGATCTTTTCAAAGTTCATCCCGAAGATGCCGCCGATCACGGTGGCGGGTGCCAGCAAACAGGTTACTACTCCCATCACTTTCATCACTTCGTTCATTTTTAAATTTACATTGCTGATGTACAGGTCGTGCAGGTTCATCATCATATCGCGGTAGTTTTCGGCCAGGTCGTTTGCCTGCAAAATGTGATCATACACGTCTTTAAAATACTTTATGGTATTATCTTCTATCAATTCATTTTCACTTCTTAAAATGCCGTTAACCAGCTCCCTCACAGGCGCCACGCTTCTTTTTAGTATGATCATTTCCTTACGTAATATATTGATTTTTGCGAGGCTTTTTTTACTTGATTGTCTTACAATGTCTTCTTCCAGTTCTTCAATTTTATCCCCCAGTTTTTCCATTACGACAAAATAATTATCAACGATCATATCGATCAGGGAATAGAATAAAAAATCAGCACCATTCTGCCTGATCTTGGTATGGTTCACCTTCAGCCTTTCCCGCAACGGGTTAAAAACATCCCTGGAGGCATCTTCCTGGAAACTGATCACAAAATTTTTTCCCAGCACAATGCTGATCTGTTCCACTTCAACCGACGAATCTTTTTCATTGAAATACATCATGTTCAGCAAACAAAAAAGCAAACCGTTTATTTCATCGGTCTTTGCTCGCTGCCCAAAGCTTAAAATATCTTCAATGATCAGGTTGTGAATGCCGAACCGTGCACCGACCTTTTCGATATCATCCTGCCTCAGGCCATCTACGTTTATCCAGGTAACAGCCGGAGTATCTGCATATGGAAAACACTCCGAAATATGATCTAACTTTTTAAATTCAAGTTTTGTGCTGTCATAATCAAAAACAAAAACCGAAGTTTTTTCGGGCTCTTTCCTGGCGGCAATCACCGGCTGGTTAACCTGCAATACTTTTTTTGTACGCAGCAGCTCAAGCGGGTTAAATAAGTATGTAAGATAATTTTGTACAGCCATAATAATTGATCAGAAAGTAAAACCGGGGTTTAATAAATAAATGTAGTTTAAAATAATCTTTTATTATAGAAAATGCTGATAATAAAAAACCGTCCCGCCAAAGGCGGGACGGTTCTGCACAATGACCGGTTGGTTATTATTTTGCCGGAGCCGGGGGAGGTGGCGCATCAGAGTTCCAGATATCACGGAACATTTTCCATTTGCCGTTCTCCTCTTTCCATACCACTACAAATTTCCCTTTTTCAACGGATACATTATCAGCAATAAACACTTCGTATTTCCCGGTTTCAATAACCGCATCTTTTCCGCCCATCACCTCTTCGGTAGTTAATGAAATATTCCTGATGCCTGAATTATAGGCAATGTTGTGGAAGGCCCTGATGCCGTCGGTGCCGCAGACCTTTGGCATGTTGGCATTATAAATACACCCATCGTTGGTATAAAAGTTTGCAAATGCAACAGAATCACCTGTGGCAAAACTGGCACCGAACAACTTGTTACTGGCCGCGATCTGCGCTTTAGCGCTGTCTAAGCTAAAGGCTGCAGTTTCTGTTTTAACGGATTCATTATTGCAGGCACTGAAAAGGGCCGTTGCCATAACAAGGCTTAAAAATTTTACAAATACATGTTTCATGTTAAATTGGTTTAAGCCCGTAAAATACAACAATGCATTATAAAATCTATGTGCCTGTTGGGTATTTTAATTGGCCTGCCGCCTGCTGTTGAAATTCCGGCTCTTTCCTTTATCATAATTACCAAATCCCCTTGACCTTTTTGGTCCGGGTTTTTGCGGAGCCTGAACCGGTGCAGAAAAAGAATGTATACTTATCGGGTATGGGTGTTCGTGAATAACCGGTATACTGATACCGATCAGTTTCTGGATATCCTTCAACTCCCCCCTTTCATCCGCATCACAAAAGGATATGGCAATACCCGTGTTGCCCGCCCTGCCCGTACGCCCGATACGGTGTACATAGGTTTCTGGCACATTGGGCAGTTCAAAATTGATCACATGGGTAAGGTCATCAATATCTATTCCCCTGGCTGCAATATCTGTGGCTACCAGTACCCGTATGCTTCCACCTTTAAAACTGCTCAATGCATGTTGGCGGGCGTTTTGTGATTTGTTGCCATGTATGGCTGCCGCGGTAATGTGGTTCCGGTGCAAGAATTTAACTACTTTATCGGCTCCGTGTTTGGTACGGGTAAATACCAGTGCGGTAACAATTTTTTCATCTCTCAATAAATGCAGCAGCAGGTTTGGCTTATCGGCCTTGGCAACATAGTATAAACTCTGTTCAATGGCATCAACGGTTGAAGAGGCCGGTGTAACCTCTACATAAGCCGGGTTGGTTAAGAGAACATTGGCCAGTTTCTGAATTTCGGGAGGCATGGTGGCCGAGAAAAAAAGCGTTTGCCTTTTTGCCGGCAGCTTGGTGATGATCCTTTTTACATCATGTATAAAACCCATGTCGAGCATGCGGTCTGCTTCATCCAGTACAAATATTTTAAGGAATTTCAGGTCGATAAAACCCTGGCTGATCAGGTCGAGCAGGCGGCCCGGGGTAGCCACTAAAATGTCAACACCCCTGCGCAAAATATTCGTTTGATGTAATTGAGAAACGCCCCCAAATATAACGGTATGGGTTAGGCCGGTATGTTTACCATAAGCCGCAAAGCTTTCATCTATCTGTATGGCCAGCTCACGTGTAGGCGTTAAGATCAGCACTTTAATTTTATGCGGGCCACGCTCTTCGCCTTTGTTATTGTATAATAATTGTAAGATCGGGATGGCAAATGCCGCCGTTTTACCGGTACCGGTCTGTGCGCAGCCCAGCAGGTCGCGCTGTTCCAGGATCAATGGGATGCTTTGTGCCTGGATGGGTGTGGGGGTACTGTATCCTTCTGTGCTCAATGCTTTCAGGATAGGATCAATAAGATCTAATTTTTTAAATGCCATTAAATGGTTTATTTGTGTTTTTGTGTGGGCTGGCAAAGACGTTGCAAATTCTGAATCAGCAGGAAAAATTTTATTACCACGGGCCTGCAACAGGCCGTCTTTAAAAAAGAAGTGGAACGCAAAATTAGGCTTTTGTTTTTTAATGGGCGATAAAATGCTGATTTGGTACGAAACCATACTGTATTCTATTGGTGAATACGTAAATTCGTGTATAAATAAACCCGATGTCGACCCTCACCATTACCACCATACAAAGCAACCTGATCTGGGAAGAAAAACAGGCAAACCTGCGTTTACTCGAAAAGAAGATCGCCGGAATTGAAGAAAAGACAGAGATCGTGGTGCTTCCGGAAATGTTCAACACCGGGTTTAGTATGAGACCGGAACTGCTGGCCGAAACCATGGAAGGCGAAACCATTGAATGGATGAAAACCGTAAGCCGGGATTATGGCATCGTTCTTACAGGCAGTTTGATGATCGGCGAAGAAGGTAAATATTATAACCGCCTGGTGTGGATGCTGCCCAACGGCCAGTACGGACATTATGATAAAAGGCATTTGTTTGCGTATGGCGGAGAAGACAAACATTACAACCCCGGAAATAAAAGGCTGATCGCTTCAGTAAAAGGATGGAAGATCAATTTGCAGGTTTGCTATGATTTAAGGTTCCCGGTTTGGGCGAGGCAGGCCCCCTCCCAACCTCCCCCCGGGGGGGAGGGGTATGCTGTTCCCGAATACGATGTATTGATCTATGTAGCCAACTGGCCCGAGCGCCGCAGCCATGCCTGGAAGACCTTATTGTGTGCAAGGGCGATAGAGAACCAGTGTTATGTGGTTGGGGTTAACCGGGTTGGCAGCGATGGCAACAATATTTACCACAGCGGTAACAGCCTGGTCATTGATCCGCTTGGACAGGTGCTTTACCATATGGCCGATGAAGAAGATGTGAATACCATTACGCTGCAGAAAGAAATGCTGGATGATGTGCGGGAGAAGTTCCCGTTCTGGAAAGATGCAGACTCTTTTAATATTGAATAGGCATAAATTTTTTAGAACTGCTACTATTATAAACCCCAATTCCCAAACACTAATTCCCTGCTCCTTTACTTCTGATCATCTCCATCACCACCTGCATTTTAAAATCAACGCCTTTTATGAGTGCATCGTAATTTGTGCCAATATATATATCCGGTTCTATGCCGCGGCCGTTTTTGGGAACATGATTAAATTGAACCAAACGGAATAAGGGTAACCTTACTTTTATTTTTGTGTTGGGTAAAACAATATCGGGAATCAGGATCCCGTTGTTGCCGTGCCAGCCGCCGCCGGTCTCTTCTCCCAGCAATACAACCCCGGGCTGCCCCTTTACCGCATTGCTGAAAAGGGATGCTGCCGAAAATGTTGAACCGTTGATAAGCACGTACAGGTTTCCGTTATAATGGTTAACGGTTTTGGGTTTGTACAGTTTTCTTTCCCAGTGCCCGAAATGATAATGCCCGTCCTTATTTTTTTTTGCCAGGAAAAAAAGCCCCAGGTTATTGATAAAACTTTCCCTGATGTATTTCGAATATGGGCGCAGGGATTTTGTTACAGCAAAACTTGTATCTGCCACTTTAAAATCTGCCCGGCTTACATATTTGGTCAGCAGGGTCGACAACCTGATCCTTCCGCCGCCATTGCTGCGGATATCAAGCACCACGTTGTTGATACCTGTTTTTTTAATGTACCTGAATGTTTGCCGGTAAAACCTGCGCAGGTTACCCGATGAAAAAGTATTGATGGTAACGATGGCGGTATTGTTGGTTGTATCAACGGCCAGCGAGCGGGCGGCCAGTAATCTTTTTTCGCGGGTTTCCCTTTTATCTTTCTTTTCCTTTCTTGCCAGTGCGCTGTCCCTTGATCTTTTAGTGCTGTCTTTTGGCCATTCAAATACGGGAATATTGGCGGTTTGTTCAACTCCGGTACTGTCAAGATAGGTTACGCGGTAAGTTTTACTGATGCCAAAAATATTGCGGTGGTAATATGGAAAATTACTGCTGAGCCTGATGTAGTTTACATTATTGGCATACCCGTCCTCGGTCATGTAATTGAACATGATCTTTATAAGCTCCGTATTTTTTATACCGTTAACGGATCTAATGAGCGTTCCTCTTTTTAATACCGAATCTTTACGGTTGAGGTTATTGGTAACCACCATGGTATCGTTCCAGCATTTTAAAAATAGCGGGAAAGAAGGGAATCTTTTACCGTCAACCCAGTTGTTGTATGCCTTGCTGCGGCTAAAGCTGGTATGGCCGCAATGGATCTTATCGGTAAGCGGCGCAATCACCTGCCAGCCAAACTGCTGTTCGGTCATGCTGTCTTTTATGGCATGGTAGTATTTATCAAAATAAATATCCATGCTGTCTTTGGGGGTATACCAGTAGAGTGAAGGGTGTTTTGTTTCCAGGATATTTCTCAGTATAGAATAGTCTTCCTGTAATTGTTGTCCCGGGAATTTTTTGTTGGGATCGTAATTTTTTGTGGCAGCGCAGGAGTAAAACAGGACAGAAAGGATCAGTAAAAGGGCTGCGTAAAATTTATTCATTGGGCAAAACTACTTAAAACTGCCCTTAAATGGTTTTACCGGCAGATGGATCATGATTTATTGTTTTGAAATAATAAGAGTTCAATCGGGCCTTTAAAAAATAAGAAGTTTTCCAAAAAGGGTTATGTAAGTAGAAAGAATAAATAATCCGCCATCACTTCAAATGATTCCAACCCTGTGCCACCAGCTCATGCTTATTTCCCCCACGGGTAATAAACGTTTTTCCTTTATCCGCTTCGGTAATATATCCGATAATGCTTAAACCATTGTTGGCGGCTATTTTCTCATGGTCGGCCTGGGAAACTGTAAACAGCAGTTCATAATCTTCGCCGCCGCTCAATGCACAGGCGGTGGGGTCAAGCTCCAGTTTGTAAGCGAAATCCTTGCTGTCTTCATTCAGCGGCAGCTTGTCTTCGTATAAAACACAGCCCACATTACTTTGCTTGCAGATGTGCAGCATCTCACTGCTCAAGCCATCACTGATATCCATCATGCTGGTAGGTACAATTTTATGTTCGGCAAAATATTCGATCACATCCTTGCGGGCCTCGGGCTTTAACAGTCGGCCAACAATATAAGCCCTGTCCTCCAGGTCGGGCTGGGCACCGGTTTCTTCAAATATTTTTTTCTCCCTTTCTAAAATGGTGAGGCCTAAAAAAGCGCCACCCAGGTCACCGCTTACACAAACCAGGTCGTTCACTTTGGCACCGTCTCTTTTAACATACTTATCAGGCGCCACTTCCCCGATAGCTGTAATGCTGATCACAAATCCCCGCTGGGATGTGGTGGTATCGCCGCCCACCAGGTCAACATCGTATTTATCACAGGCAGCATATACGCCGGCATAAAATTCATCCAAAGCCTCCACACTGAATTTATTGCTGATAGCAATGCTCAGCAGGATCTGTGTTGGCGTGGCATTCATGGCATATATATCGCTGATGTTTACGATCACCGATTTATAACCCAAATGTTTCAGGGGCGTGTACATCAGGTCAAAGTGAATGCCTTCCACCAGCAGGTCGGTACTGACAACCGTTTGCCTGCCAAAATGATCGATCACGGCCGCATCATCACCCACACTTACAATGGTTGAAACATTTTTGGTTTCATTGTTTTTGGTGAGGTGGTCTATTAAACCAAATTCGCCGAGGGAGGAGATTTCTGTACGTTCCATGATTTTAGATTTTAGATTGCCGATTTTAGATCTTATTTGGGCGCTTTGCTTTTTCCTTTTCGGCAGTCATGTTTTTTAAGGCTGTGTTTATTGAAGCAACGATTATGGATAACAATTCATTTGCTTCAACATATAAATCACGCAATTCCTGTTTAAACGGTTCATTGAACTCTGCTAATAATTCATAGAAATGCATTGTTTCGTCAAGCTCTTCTTCTGTAATTCTTAATTTATTAACAAAATCAGCTTTTGATTTTCCCCTGCATGCTGCCCTGTAATTTGCAGAAGCCGAACTTGAAGATCTTATTATTTGACCATTGTATGTTTTATTTACAATATCATAAGGCACTTTAAGACAGAGCTTTCCGGTGTTTACCGCCAAGGCCTTCAGCCTTTTCATAATATCATCTTTAACAGTATTCATACCGGATTGAATAATTCTTACTTCATGCAATTAAAAAAATCTAAAATCGCCAATCTAAAATCTACAATTTCTTCCTGTTATTAATCACCTCGATCAGCTCCTCATGTATCAACCCGTTGGTTGCCACAATTTTTCTTTGGTAGGGCGAGTATTTATCTCCATTCATATCGGTTACTTTACCTCCCGCCTCTTCCACGATCAGGTAACCGGCTGCAGAGTCCCAGGCGCTGAGGCTGTGTTCAAAAAAGCCCTCGAACCTGCCGGCGGCAACCCAGCACAGGTCAATGGCCGCACTGCCGAGCCTGCGAACAGGAACCCCCTTGCGCACAAAACGTTCAAACACTTCCAGCGGTCCGTTTTCCATATCCAGGTACGAATAAGGGAAACCGGTAACGAGGCAGCTGTGTATCACTTCCGTTTTTTTGCTGACACTTATTTTTTTACCATTCAGCGTTGCACCCTTTCCTTTTTCAGCAAAGAACAATTCGTTGATGAACGGATTATAAACAGCGCCCAGGATCATTTCACCATTTTGTTCTACGGCAATACTTACACAGCAAAGTGGTATGCCGCTGGCAAAGTTGATGGTGCCGTCAATGGGGTCGATGATCCATTTGGTATCACTGCTGGTTGCCATTTCACCAACCTCCTCACTTAAAATAAAATGATCCGGAAAATCGGCATGTATGGCTTCAATGATCGCTTTTTCGGCGGCATGATCGGCTTCGGTGACCCAGTTGTTGATCCCTTCTTTGTTGCTGATCTTTAAATCTTCATTATTGAAAAATTGCCTCAGTTGTACGGCGCCCGCTTCCACGGCATTTAAAAGAGTTGTTTTTAACATGGCGCAAATATACAAAGGCTTGCCAACACAAATACTTTTCCCGAATTTAAGAACAGTGGTTACACATGAAATGATTTTCAGGGAGGTATAACTATATTTGACAATGCTTTTGTCGGTGATCATCGTTAACTATAACGTAAAACATTTTTTGGAACAATGCCTGTACTCGGTTCAAAAAGCCTGTACCGGAATTGATGCAGAGATCATTGTTGCAGACAATAACTCAACAGACGGCAGCAGGGGTTTCCTCGAACCTTCGTTCCCCGGGGTGAAATTTATCTGGAACAGCGAGAATGCCGGTTTTGCAAAAGCCAATAACCAGGCGCTTGAAATGGCAACCGGGGATTTTATCCTTTTTTTAAACCCGGATACGATCATACCGGAAGACTGCATTGAAAAATGTGTACAGTTTTTTGATCAGCACAAAGATGCCGGCGCCGTTGGTGTACGCATGATAGACGGCTCGGGAAAATTTTTAAAGGAAAGTAAAAGGGCTTTTCCGTCACCACTCACTTCTTTATTCAAACTGTCGGGACTGGCAAGATTATTTCCTCATTCGTCCACGTTTGCCCGCTACCACCTGGGACATTTACCGGAAAAAGAAAACCACGAGGTGGATGTGCTGGCCGGCGCATTCATAATGATACCTAAAACAGTTTTACAGCAGGTTGGAAATT
>CAZBIK010000075.1:0-12403 GCA_964491955.1 uncultured Ferruginibacter sp. | reverse complement strand
CTGTTTTACTCATTGATCATTTTTTGCAAAATCAGTGTCACAGCTCAAACTACTGCCGGCTTAATAGGGTACTGGCCTTTTACCGGCGACTATGCCAATACCGGTTCTGCACCTGCAACGGCCATCGGTGTAAACACCAGTTTTACAACCGGCTTTGGCAATATTCCAAATGCAGCTGTTCAATTCCAGGGAAACACGGGGTCGTATATCGATTTTACCGATAATGGGAATTTTGACTTTGCGGGAACCAATAACTTTACTGTTGCATTCAGCTTTTTTTTTAACGGGAACAGTACATCCGGCCTGGTTGATAATTGCCTGAATTATGGAGGTTGGGGAGTTTGGCTTTGGTCTACAGTTGCAGGAACCTGGAATCTGCAATTCAATTATAAAAATAATTCTGTCGGTAGTGCTGCAGCAACACATTTCTCCATCGGCTCATGGCATCATGCAACGGCAGTAAGAAATAACGGTACCATATCACTTTACGTAGATGGTTTATTCCGGCTCTCAGCCACAGAAGGTACACAGGCACCATCTTATCCTATTAAAATGCAGGCCGGTGCCATGTGTTATGGGGGCTTTACCCCACCCCGGTATAATCCGTTCGGGGGTAAGATCGATGAACTGAGGATCTATAACCGGGCACTTTCTGCTGCAGAAATTCTCATATTAGCCGGTGTTACACTTCCTGTTAAACTAACTTCCTTTACAGCTGTAAATAATAACAATGATATTAAATTACAATGGCAGACCCAGTATGAACAAAACAGCAGCCATTATAATATACAGCGCAGTACAGACGGTATTCATTTTACAAATGTATCAAGGGTAACTGCCGCAGGAAATTCAAATACCCCGCTTTCCTATGATCATGTTGATGTTTTACCGTCTTCAATAAGAACATTGAAAACAGTTTATTACAGGCTACAGTCAGTTGATATTGATGGCAAATTTAGTCTCAGCCACATCCTGGCCATTCAACTTGATAAAACAGATTTGCAGCTTCTTGTTTATCCCAATCCTGCAAAGGACCTGTTGCAGGTTCAAACCGGGAACAACCAGGCAGGCAAAGCATCTTTGATCATCACCGATGCATCAGGCAGGCAGTTGTATAAAAAGGATATTGTATTACAACAGGGCAGTAACAGCATACCGGTAAATGTATCGATGTTTGGTGCCGGTATATATTATATAAGGTTGATCAATGGCAGTGAAATCTATTTAAAGCAGTTTTTAAAGGAATAAAGGTTTCAGCATATTTAAAACATTTCACAGCAAAACAAACAGGCGGTCTTTAGTAAAAGAGGCCGCCTTTTTGTATAAATTCATCGACAATAAAAATATTTAGTCAAAATTATTACTGAAAATCAGTGAGTTATAAAAGTCCGGTTAAAAATAAAGCCCTGTTTCTTTGGCAGATTGGGCTGTTTGCCATTACCTTCGCCGTCCAAATTTAAAACCACAGGGATGGCTGTGGCCCCTTCGGCTCCGCTCAGGATGTTGAAGACAAAAACTTAAAAAAATAAATAATGAGCAAATTACATTTCACTACAAAACATGCGAACGAGGCTACCGTTACACACAACTGGTATGTTGTGGATGGTACTAATCAAACCGTTGGTCGTATGTGTGCCCGCATCGCGGCAATTTTGAGAGGCAAAAACAAAGCCTATTACACGCCCCACGTTGATTGTGGCGATTACATTATTGTTACCAACTGCGAAAAGGTAAAACTTACCGGCAACAAAATGGATGATAAGGTTTATGATACGTTCAGCGGTTACCCCGGTGGCCGTAAAGAAGAGGTTGCCAAGGACCTGATGAAACGCCGTCCGGAAGTGATCATCGAAAGGGCCATCAAAGGCATGTTGCCTAAGAACAGGTTGGGCCGCCAGATGTACAAAAAATTATTTGTTTACCAGGGCGCTGAGCATCCTCACGGAGCACAACAACCGAAAGAACTGAAATTCTAAATTCTAAATTCCAAAAATTAAATAATGGAGAAGCAAAAAAATGCAGTTGGCCGCAGAAAAGAAGCGGTAACCCGTATTTTCCTTTCTAAAGGAGACGGTAAGATCACTGTTAACGGCAAAGACTATAAAGTGTATTTCCCGCTGGTTTATTTACAGAACCAGGTAGAAGCACCTTTAAAAACGGTTGAATCATCTGATAAATTCGACGTGGTAGTGAATGCTACCGGCGGCGGGGTTAAAGGACAGGCTGAAGCCACCAAACTGGGTATTGCCCGTGCTTTGATCGAAGTAAGTGCTGATTACCGCCCGGCTTTAAAAGCTGCGGGTTTACTTAAGCGTGACCCACGTGCGGTTGAGCGTAAGAAACCGGGACGTAAGAAAGCAAGAAGAAGCTTCCAGTTCAGCAAGCGTTAATAACGAAGTAAGTATAAAGTAGCAGGTAGCATGACTAAAGCTCCCTGTTTCTTGATACCTGCTACAAATATCTTGATACTATAAAAAAAATAAACAATGGAAAATACTTCCTTACAACAGCAACTTTTAGAAGCGGGCGTACACTTTGGACATTTAAAGAAAAAGTGGAACCCCAAGATGCTGCCTTACATCTTTGCTGAAAAGAAAGGCATCCACATTATCGACCTGAACAAGACCGTTGAAGGTTTGCAGGAATCTGCGGCTGCTTTGAAAGCCATTGCCCGCAGCGGTAAAAAGATCATGTTCGTAGCTACCAAAAAGCAGGCAAAAGAGATCGTGAGTGATTGCGCCAAGCGTGTAAACATGCCTTTTGTAACTGAGCGCTGGCTGGGTGGTATGTTAACCAACTTCAACACCGTGCGCAAGAGCGTTAAAAAAATGCAGAGCATTGAAAAAATGCTGGCCGACGGAAGCGCAGAAAGCTTAACCAAAAAAGAGCGTTTAACCCTTACCCGTGATAAGGAAAAGATGGAAAAAGTACTGGGTGGTATAGCACAGATCAGCCGCGTACCTGCCGCTTTGTTCATGGTGGATATAGGCCATGAGCACATTGCACTTGCCGAAGCCAGGAAATCCAGCATCAGCACTTTCGGTATGGTAGATACCAACTGTGATCCCAATAAGATCGATTTCGCGATTCCGGCCAATGACGATGCCACCAAATCAATTGCCATCATCGTTAATTATTTAACGGCGGCTATTGCAGAAGGTTTGCAGGAACGCCAGGCAGATAAGGACAACGAAGATGAACACAGTGATGTGGAAGAATCAGCCGAAGCAAAAGCCGCAAGGTTTGAGAATAAGGCAGATGGCAGCGATGACCGCAACAAACGCGGTGGAGGAAGAGGCGTTGCTTCTCAACCCAAGCGCCGTATTGCAGGTCCGGGCCAGGGAGGCAGAAGGCCGGCCGGCAGTGGTGGCGGAGCAAGATAATTTGCTCACCTATCGTAAATGATAATACGGTATTTTGAAAGGGCCTCACTTTCAATTTCAGAAATTATCAATTATTCATTACTAAATTATCAATTAAAATGAGTGTTACTATAACAGCAGCAGATATCAATAAATTACGCCAGACAACCGGCGCCGGCATGTTGGATTGCCGTAAAGCATTAACAGAAAGCAATGGCGATTTTGAAGCAGCCATCGACTGGTTGCGCAAACAGGGACAAAAAGTGGCAGCCAAGCGCAGCGACCGTGAAGCCAAGGAAGGTGTGGTGATCGCACAAACCACTGCCGATAAAAAAAGCGGTATTGTACTTTGCATCAGTTGCGAAACTGATTTCGTAAGCAAGAATGCCGAATTCGTGGCCTTTGCACAATCCATTGCTGATGCAGCCATTGCCAACAATGTAAAAACCACAGAAGAATTAAACGATACATCGATCAACGGGGCAACCGTTTCCGACCTGATCAATGATAAGCTTGCAGCTATTGGTGAAAAGATCGCCATTTCAAAATTTGAAAGGGTAGATGCTCCCTATGTGGCATCTTATATACATGGCGCATACCGTATGGACGTGTTGGTTTCCATGACCAAAGAAGCGGCTGATGCCGGTAAAGATGTGGCCATGCAGATCGCAGCCATGAATCCGCTGGCAGTTGATGAAACATCCATCTCACAGGAAACAAAAGACAGGGAAAAAGCGATTGCCATTGAAATGATCAAGGCAGAAGGCAAGCCCGCTGAAATGGCCGAAAAAATTGCCGACGGTAAAATGAATAAGTTCTTTAAGGACAATACCTTGATGGCACAGGCATTTGTAAAAGACAACAGCAAATCTGTTGCCGATTACCTGAAGAGTGTGGATGCTGATCTGAAAGTGACCGATTTTAAAAGGGTAGCATTGGGATAATAATAAGAACATCAAAATATAAAATGAAAAGAGCGGAACCCGGTTCCGCTCTTTTTTATTACAATAGATATTCATTCTTCATTGGCCGGGTAAATATTGTCAGCCATTTTCCATTTGCCTTTTTCTTTTACAAAAGGTACGATGTTCCAGCTGCGGTCATTTTCGGATGCGCCTTCCCAAAGTTCGCTGCCGATCTTTAAAAGGGCGGTATTGCCGGTAATGATCACGAGGTATTTGTTTTTTGGCGATGTATACCATTTGTACATATATTGAATGGACTCCTGGCCGCCTCCCCAGCGGTCATAATCAAAACCGGCCGGTATCTCTTCTTCGGGGTAAAGCCTGAACAGGCTGTCGGCATCTTTAAAATGCGCCCTTTCAGCTTTAATATATGCTTCGCCGACATAGGGTACCTGTTTACGCAAAAAGTCAAAATATTTCTCAGCTTCCTTCCATTGAATGCGGTAGGGAGGGCCATTTTCAGGGCCCGTTCCATTGTATATTTTAAAAGCATTGAACCTGGCTTCATTTTTTTTGTAGTAGGAAAGAAAACCGGTAAAGGTTTTTTTGATGGCAGCCTGTTCAGCATTCAGCTGCGCAAAGGCAGGCATCATGAACATCCATGCGGTTAAACCGGCAATTAAATTTTTCATGCTAAAAATTTATATAAACACGGGCCTAAAAATATCTTTATATTTTCTTTATTCAGTACCCTTGCCCGGGTATTTTTTACTGTATATTTAAAGATGGATTTGTACCAAACCTATTTCGAAGCAAATAAACAATCCTGGAACAAGCGCACAGCGGTTCATAAGGATTCTGCTTTTTATGACCTGGCTTCCTTTAAAAACGGAAAATCATCACTCAATAAAATTGAGTTGGAAGAACTGGGCAATGTAAAAGGAAAGACCCTGCTGCACCTGCAATGCCATTTTGGAATGGATACCATGAGCTGGCAAAGGGAAGGCGCCGATTGTGTAGGTGTTGATCTGAGCGACGAGGCCATTAAGCTTGGCATAGAAATAAACGCAGCGTTAAATCTGAAAACAGAATTTATTTGTTGCAATATTTACGATCTCGAAAAGCATCTTGATAAAAAGTTTGATATTGTTTTCACCTCTTATGGCACCATTGGCTGGCTGCCCGACCTGGACAGGTGGGCAGGGATCGTGAGCCATTTTCTAAAACCCGGCGGCATATTTTATATTGCCGACTTTCACCCGGTATTGTGGATGATGGATGAGCATTTTGAAAAGATCAAATACCATTATTTTAATACGGAAGTCATTACAGAAGAAATATCCGGAACCTATTCCGACAGGGATGCCCCCATCAAATCCATTGAGCACGGCTGGAACCATCCTTTTTCGGAGATCTTCAATGCCCTGCTTAAACATGGGCTGCAGATCCTGCAGTTCAATGAATTTCCATATTCACCTTATAACTGTTTTAAAAACCTGGAGCAGGCTACTGATGGCATGTGGCGGATAAACGGCATGGATGAAAAGATGCCCATGATGTATTCGATAAAAGCGGTTAAACAATTGTAAAAATATACTTTGTATTACATAGCTTAGCAAGGATATATAACAGGTTAAGTATTTAAAACAAAAAATTTGATCATCAAATAAGCGAAGTAGTATCTTCGCAAAAATATCTACTTCACATGCTGCCTAAGTACAAACGAATTCTGCTGAAACTTTCCGGTGAATCTTTAATGGGGGATAAAAATTTTGGGTTGGACAGCGAAGTGATCGCCCGCTATGCACAGGATATCAAATCGGTGATAGAACTGGGCGTACAGGTTGCCATCGTGATCGGGGGCGGCAATATATATCGTGGCATGAATGAGGCGGAAAGCGGTATTGAAAGGGCGCAGGGTGATTATATGGGTATGCTGGCCACCGTTATCAACGGCATGGCTGTACAGAGTGGCCTCGAAAAAGCGGGTATTTATACCCGTTTGCAAAGCGCCATAAAAATGGAACAGATCGCTGAGCCGTATATCCGCAGGAGGGCCATGCGTCACCTGGAAAAAGGCAGGGTGGTTATTTTTGGCGCCGGTACCGGCAATCCCTATTTTACAACCGATACGGCCGGCTCGTTACGCGCCATTGAAATAAAAGCAGATGTCATTTTAAAAGGAACCCGGGTGAACGGTATCTACTCTGCAGACCCGGAAAAAGACCCGTCTGCTACCCGGTTTGAAACCATTTCATTTGCCGACTGCATTCAAAAGAACCTGAAGGTAATGGATATGACGGCTTTTACTTTATGCATGGAAAATAATTTACCCATTGTTGTTTTTGATATGAACACCGAAGGCAATTTACTGAAAGTGGTTACCGGCGAAAAAGTGGGAACGCTTGTTTCCTGATCAAAATAAGTATGAATTAAAAAAAGCGGTTGCATATAACATGCAGCCGCTTTTTACCTGTAACTTAATTGCACTAAAGAGAACTGAGATAAGCCAGTATTTCGGGTAAAGATCTTTTTATGGGTACCACATGAACCAGCTGGTTTACCGGGCCGGTTGTGGGTAATATTGTTGTTGCTGATTTGTATCCTAAATAATAATCGCTGCCCTGTTTGGATATCACAACGACCGTAATTTGTTTTCCAACAGGTAATTTTCCACTGATGAATTTCCGGGTATTCAGATCGCCATGCATGGCAACCACACTGCGCATTTCATTAAAAACCGTAAAGGCCACCGTATTGGTATTGGTAAAATAAGGGGCCAGGTCAGCCGCTACATGTACCCGGCTGGTATTGGTAACATCAAACACCTGTGCAATACTGATCCAGCGAAGCCGGTTGGTATAGAGCTGGTATGCCTGTGTACCGGCAACTATGGTATTGTTTACCAGGTCGGGGTTTGGTAACCAGTTAAAACGTTCAGCATTGGATTCATCTCCAATAAATAATTTCATCTGGGGGTTTACCGGCAGGTCAACATAAGTGATATTGATCCTCACATTGGGAGCCAACTGAACAATTTGCCCTTCTTTTTTTAAACGGATAAAGATCTGCCCGGCCGTTACCAGTAAACTGTCGTTATTCGTGGTTGGAAGATTCAGCCGGATCATATCGCCTTTCTTTTTCACCAGGATCAATTCTACCTGTACTTTACCGGTTATGATCTGCCCGGCAGCAGTGGCGCAACTGTTTGGAGGAAAATTTACCTGGATGCCGAAAGGGGTAACAATGCTCGCAATATTTGAATTCACATTGATACTGTCATGGTAAGGATGCAGTATTAAACTGTTTTTAAGAACAGATACCGGCATGTTAACCGTAATGATGCTTTTCCAGCTGGTATCAGGCCCGTTTGCTTGCCCGGGGTCGGGGATAAAGATATCCGTATTCTTCTGGCAGGCCGTAATAAAGAAAATACCAGCTGCGAAAACGAATAATATTTTTTTGATGTTCATCATTTTATATTTAAACACACGAATCATTTATCAGATACTTTGAATTTAATTTCTGCTGCCTCTATTTCAGGTCAAGCCTTATTCCAAACCGAAGGCCGGCAGTCTGGTATTTTTGTTTCAGGGTTATGTTCTCTTTATTCATTGGTGAAAAAGTATACCTGAAATAGGGTTCGGCCATCAGGTGCAGCCTGTCGTTCAGTTTATAATAAACCGATACGGCTCCTATAAAACCTACACCGGCATTGGTTTTAAACTGGTAGGGTGATGAATTTTTACCGGTGGTGATATTGACCGGGTTCCCGGCCGTATCCAGCACATCACCGTTTTGCCAGCTGTACACATTTACAATGGCGCCGGCATTGATATTGGCATGCAGGCGGCCATTTCCCAATTCATACCCAACCACCAGCGGAATGTCAATACTGCGGTACCGGTTGATGGTTGTCTTGTAACGGGTACCGGTAGTTGAATAACTGCCAATGGTATCGCCATTGCTGTTGATGATATAGGTTACCTGTATTATATTGCCCTCGTTAAAAGTGAATTTTTCATTGATCTGGCTGAAGTTTACCCCGCCACGCACACTCATGGAATTGTTGAAAACTTTTGTATAACGCAGGCCGGCACTGTAACCCGACCTGAACCGGGTACTTTCTTTTCTTTTTTGCAGGTAGGCAGAGTTCCCGGTATCATGCAGGCTGCGGATGGCATAATCGGGCCCTGCATAAAACTCAAAATATTTTTTATTGCCCGCAGCATCCTTTTCGATCGGGCAGTCGGGTAAAAAGATCACCGGGTTAAAATGAATGGTTCCGGGCTTGCCGGTTTTCCGTTTTACTGAATATTTTTCAGCTAAAAAGCTAAGCCTGCCCAACAGGGTGCCTTGCCCATCAAATTCATCCTCTTCCATTTCCGGCGCTGTGGTTTTTACCAATACATTCCCAAGGCCTGTGTATGTTTTATTATTTTTTTCCACCGCATCACCGGCTAACTTATCGTCTTCACTGGTTTGTAAGCCCGGTGCATAAATACCCGCTTTAAAGCTGCCATCCGAACGGACAGGGGATTTTGATTTTGGAGTAATACCATCAGCCGTTAATGACTGATCAGCCGTTACCATGCCATTGCCGGGTTGATTAATTTCATTCTCAGTAAATTCAGTACGGGCATTTTTGGGAACAGTTGTGGAAGTATTTTTTTTGTTATCAGCAATTATTTTTGAAGGTTCTTCATTAAAAGGCTTTTTGAAATAGATCCAGGCACCGCCACTGGTCAGTGTAATGATAAGGCCGATGAACAGTAATTTCCGGCGGCTGTTAAATATGGAAACCCAGAAACCGGCAGGCCTTTTTTTGTCTTTTTCAGCAATGATATTTTCCCAGATGCGGGGATGCACATCGGGCGTATAGTTGCCAAACTGCTCTTTTATATGTTCATCAAATGAACGGTTTCTGTTCATACCGCAACTTTTTGTAATTCTAAAATTTGTTTCTGCAGCATATTCCTTGCTTTTACCAGCTGGCTCCTGCTGGTTCCCGGTTGTATACCCAGCATTTCAGCAATTTCATCATGCTGGTACCCTTCAATAACATACAGGTTGAAAATAAGCCGGTAACCATCGGGTAAATTATTTATTAAAACCAACAGGTCTTTTTCGGTTAAATGGGCATAAGCCGGAGGGTCCATGATACTTTCATCCCGGTCCTTGATCTCATATCCCACCACTTCCTTTTCGTACCTGCGCAACGAATATTTTTTTAATGCCGTATTCACCACTATTCTCCGGATCCATCCCTCAAAGGAGCCTTCAAATTTAAACTGGTGGATCTTGTCAAAAACCTTGATAAAGGCATCCTGTAAGATATCCTCCGCATCGGCACAGTTACGGGCATACCGGTTGCAAACCCCAAGCATACGGCTGGCGAAGCGGTTAAATACCTCTTTCTGGCATGAGGCATTTTCCTGTAAACATCCTCGTATGAGTTCATCTTCCGTCAATTATAACTAAGTTTACATGGGGCTTTTTAAATGAGTAGATGCCCCGGCACCTCAATACGCTGCCCGGCCGGGTTTTATTGCTTAAAAGGTACAAAATCCGAATGGTTTTTTTGCTATTGGGACTAAATTCTTTATATTGGTCCGTACTGCTAAAATCAACCGCCATGTTATCTGAAGAACAGGTTAAAAAATTGATATCTGCCAATGAAAGTCTGCAGGTGCAGCTTGATGACCTGAATGCAATACTGGCTTCCCGCGAAGAGGAGATCGGGATATTGGTAGCTGAACTGGATGAAACAACTGCCCTGCGCAGTAAACTTGACGGACAACAGGCTGAAATTGAAAGTGTAAGGACACAGCTGGGTGAAAAACAACAGGCAGCCATGGGGGCAGGTGAAAGGGCATTTGAATTGCACCAGGAACTTTCAGAGATATCAACCTTAAACAGGCAATACAATGAGTTGGTACAGGATTATGCCTACTTGCAAAGCCGGTATAAAGACGTGCAGGCACAACTGGCAGCCATGAACGAACGTAATTTTGAATTACAGCAAATTGCCGGGAAAGCAGGTGAACTGCAAAGCAGCCTTGAAATTTTGCTCCTGGAAAAAGAGGATCTGAAAAGCAGGATCGCCGAACTGGAATCACAGAAATATGTAAAGGAATTTAACCTGTAACCATTTACCTTCTTTTTTAAAATATTTAGCAGTACACCTGTATTGCAGCCCGTCTTTATTTATTGGCTTAATTAGCTGACTTTTGCATGAGTAAATGTAAACCCAATGAGCTATAATATCGCTGATATCAGGAAAGACTACCAGATGCAAAGCCTGCTGGAAACGGATGTGGCGCAGGATCCGTTTGATCAGTTTGCCAAATGGTGGGATGATGCCATGAAAAGTGATCTGGATGAGATCAATGCCATGACCCTGGCTACGGCTTCTGCAACCGGAATGCCTGCAGCGCGGATCGTATTGCTGAAATCATTTTCCACAGACGGTTTTATATTTTTTACGAACTACAACAGCCAGAAAGGCAAAGAGCTGCTGGAAAATCCATTTGCCAGCCTGGTATTTTTCTGGAAAGAGCTGGAAAGACAGGTAAGGATATCGGGAAGGGTAGAAAAAGTAAGTGCAGCAGAAAGTGATGCTTATTTTCATTCCAGGCCCGAAGGCAGCCGGATCGGCGCATGGGCATCGCCCCAAAGCAGTGTGATCGCATCCAGGGAAGTCATTGAAACCAATTTAGCCATGATCGAACAGGAGTTTACCGAAAGAGAAATTTCAAGGCCCCCGCATTGGGGTGGATATGTTGTGATCCCGGAAATTATAGAATTCTGGCAGGGCCGCCCAAGCAGGCTGCACGACCGTATCCAGTATTCGAAAACGGCAGCCGGAAGCTGGAAGATCGAAAGGCTGGCGCCCTGAATGTATGTTAGATGTACGATGTACAACTTCACCAGGTTTCTGGCGTACAACGTACATCTTACTTCATACATTATATTAAGCTTTCTTCTTCGCCGCCGCCTTTTTCTTCACCACGGCAACTGCCGCTTTTTTTACAACTTTAGCTGCTCTTTTTTTACCAAAAGATCCTGCAAAGATTTTTCCTTTTTTTGTTTTAATATCACCGCGTCCCATAATTATTGAATTTTATTTTATTAAAGTATACATTTCATTTTTACAAAAAAAGCAAGGCACAGCTGCACCTTGCTTTTTTTTTGAGGTTGATACAAAATTACATTTTAGCTGATAATTCTTTACCGGCTTTAAACTTGGCAACTTTCTTTGCTTTAATTTTGATAACAGCACCTGTTTGAGGATTGCGGCCGTTACGGGCAGCTCTTTTCGAAACAGAAAAAGTACCAAATCCTACCAATGTAACTTTACCGCCACCTTTTAAAGTTTTGGTTACAGCAGCTACAAAAGAATCTAAAGCAGCGTTTGCCTGTGTTTTTGTAATACCTGCATCGTCAGCAAGTTTTGAAATTAATTCAGCTTTGTTCATGATAATTTTTTTTGAATTTTTTAACTGCAACAAATATAGACGGTTTTTGATTGCAACAAAATTTTTTTTGAAAATTAATTTTGTGTATGCAAGCGCTGGAAACCACAAGGAACAGGCACTTTCGCAAAAACCGGTTGGTTTATCCGGCGGGTCAGCTGCCGGCAGTTTCCCTGAAAGTCTTTACAGGACTGTGTTCTATCGGATGTCTTTTGAAATCCTTTGCCCATGCGGGTTGTACAGGACTATAAAAGGGAAGAAACATAAAAAAAATTATAATCCAATTGTTTTGCACAATTAGTTAACAACCTGCATAACCGACCGGAAAGCGATGAATTGATCGCCCCATTTTTCATATCCTTTCTGCCGCATGGCGGCGGCATGGTTTTCAATATAATTGTTATATAATCCTTTACTTTCGGCAAAATACTGAACTGCATAAGTTGGTCCATCGGTGTCATCAACTTCGATCAGCCTTAAGATAACGGCATGGGTAAAACACCCGGTGTTTATCACATCCGGGATATGTTCTTCCTGCAACCACTGCAGCCAGTCATGGTGAATGGCATGGGTAATTTTTATCGTAACATTATAAAGGATCATCAAACTTTTTTTAATAACAATTATTCATTAGGCTGGGTAATTGATCCATACCGTAATC
>CAZBIK010000074.1:0-12591 GCA_964491955.1 uncultured Ferruginibacter sp. | reverse complement strand
GAGCGTGGTGGAAATTGACAGCAAATATGCCAACCTGGCCAAACACCTGCTGGGAAATGTTTTTATTGCGGAGGATGAAGAGGCCATGCGTGGATTCGACTCCGCTCACCACAGTAATGACGCAGTGCTGTTGGAAAAAACAGGCAAATTTGTAAAAGGAAAATATTCTCTTACCGGCGGCAGCGTGGGTTTGTTCGAAGGAAAGAAGATCGGCCGAGCCAAGAACCTGGAAAAATTAATTGAAGAAATTGCCGCACAGGAAGCCATTGTGAATACATTGAAAGCGGCCATCCAGGCACACCACCAGGAAGTGATCGCTTTTAATGAACAACTGAAGGAAAACGCCATCAGGCAGTTGCAGCAGGATATCAGCCATTTGACCAACCAGGTTTTTTCGCTGCAGAATAAGATCGAAAACCTTACCCACCTGGAAGAAACCAGTGCTGCCCGTATAACCGAACTGGAAAAACAGCTTGAGCACAATCATAACGATATCGCCAGTACGCGGGAAACCCTGGGCCGCTTCAATACACGGATCGGGGAACTGACAGAGAAAATGCAGCTGGTGGAGCAGGATTATGCAACCGCTGAAGCGGATTACCATAAAGCCACTGCTGATTATAACGACAGCAACCTGCAGTTTACCAAACAGCAGAGCAAGGTGGTTTCTTTAAAGCAGGAGTTTGAATTCAAAAGCAACCAGCTGAACGACCTCAACATACAGATCGAAAACAGCAATGCCCAGCTTACCGAAGCATCGGCCAGTATCACCGAAACGGCTGCCCGCCTGAAGGAACTGGAATTGCTGGTGATCAGCATGCTCCAGAATAAGGAAACGGAAGAGAAGGCCCTGAACCAGGCCGACCAGTTGTACTATAACCTCCGCAATGCACTGGCCGAAAAGGAAAATGCACTAAAAAGCAAACATAAGTCCAAGGAAGGCATCGATACCTTACTCAATGAAATAAAGGATAAGCTTACCGATCTCAAACTGCAGCTTGCCGGTATGAAGGAAAGGCTGAACGTGGAGTTCAAAGTGGACCTGGACGTGATCATTGATGAACCCCGCACAACCGATACGCCGCTGGAAGAACTGCGTGAAAAAAATGAAAGGCAGCGCAAGCGCCTGGAAAATATAGGCGAGATCAATCCCACGGCCATTGAGGCATACACCGAAATGAAAAAGCGGTACGATTTCATCCTGGAACAGAAGAATGACCTGGTAACGGCAAGGGAGAGCCTGATGCTGACCATCCAGGAAGTGGAAACAACTGCCAACCAGCAGTTCCTGGATACGTTTAATAAGGTGAGGGATAATTTCCAGGCAGTATTCCAGGCCCTGTTCACCCAGGATGATACCGCAGACATGATCATGGTTGACCCGGAGAATTTAAGTGATACCCCGATTGAGATCATTGCCAAGCCAAAGGGTAAACGCCCTTCTTCCATCGGCCAGTTAAGTGGTGGGGAAAAAACATTAACTGCCATTGCACTATTGTTTGCGATCTACCTGATCAAACCGGCGCCTTTCTGTATCATGGATGAGGTGGATGCGCCGCTGGATGATGCCAACGTGGGCAAGTTTACCCAGATGATCAAAAAATTCAGTGAGAACAGCCAGTTCATCATTGTTACCCACAATAAAATGACGATGAGCGCAGTGGATATGCTCTACGGTGTTACCATGCAGGAACCGGGTGTGAGCAAACTGGTGCCAGTTGATTTCAGGAGCCTGAACTAGTGGATAATTGTGTAATGGATAATTGATAATATTTCTTGTTTATAAAGCATGCCATTAGCCAGGTTTCATTAAGTTTGAAAAATTATCAACTAACCAATTATTAATTATTAATTAAAAAACAATCATCATGGAAACACAATCGATCATCATTATTCTGATTTTAGGTGCTTTGGCAGGATGGCTTGCAGGCATGGTCTTCCAGGGCGGCGGCCTCGGTTTGCTGGGTAATATTGTAGTTGGGATCGTAGGCGGTTTTATCGGCTACTGGCTGATGCCCAAACTGGGTGTGAACATCAAAACAGGAACGGGTTGGCTGGATTATGTGTTAACAGCAGCCATTGGTGCAATTGTTTTACTGGCGCTGATCAACCTGGTATTCGGACGAAAAAGGTAAATAGTAACCTTCTCCTTTTTCATGTAAATAAATTTTCAACGTTCGGCCCCACGGCCGGACTTTTTTTATGATATTGTTTACTTTTATATTGTACCTGTTATAATCATGTTCAAATAAAAACAGATCAATAATATGTTGCGAACCATCCTGCTGCTCACGGCGTCGAATATCTTTATGACCTTTGCCTGGTATGGCAACCTGAAGAATACAGCGCTTCCTTTGTGGAAAGCCATTCTCATCAGCTGGGGTATCGCTCTGTTCGAATATATGCTGATGGTGCCCGCCAACCGCCTCGGTTTTGTTAATGGCTTTACGGGTTTCCAGTTAAAAATCACACAGGAAGTTATCACCCTGGTTGTATTTGCAGCATTTGCCATCTGGTACCTTAAAGAGCCATTTCACTGGAAATACATGGTAAGTTTTGTACTGATACTCGGGGCCGTGTACTTTGCCTTTAAAAAATAAGCACCGTCAGGATAAAAAGCCATTTGACAATTATTCCGGATTTTTTTCTACTTTGTAAGATCATAAACAGTTTTTACAATTAAATTCCGGGTATGCGCATACAAATTTACATTACCTGTATTTTATTTTTAATTGGATTTTCCAAACATGCCGGTGCCCAGTGTAACGAAAACAATGCTACCGGTTGTTCCTGCGCGGTACAGGGTGCAACAAACTGTTTATTATTACCGGATATCATAGCCGGGAAAAAAACACTCAACAGTACCACCGGCTGGACAGAGTACAACCAGATGATCACCAATGTGAACAAAGGATTGTTGCGTTTGGATGTCTCAACCCCGAATGTTGGCTGGGGGCCATTACAGGTTTCACCTACCGATGATTATGTTTGCGGTACCGATACCCTGCGCAATTTTTTCCCGCCTCCCAATTTCCTTTGCCCGGATGGCTCATATCCCAAACGGCTTATCAAACAGAAGATCTATCAAAAAGCGGGAAATACCATGTTGGGTGTTTTGCGTGATGCAGGCTGGATGCAGTTTCACCCGTCACACGGGCATATACACATTGAAGGATGGGGGTTGTATACCTTACGGTTGAAAGATGCCTCGGTTGCAGATACCCTGCAATGGCCAATTGTAAACAGTGGTGTTAAAGTGAGTTTTTGCCTCATCGACCTCACCACCTGCAGCGGTGCACTGGGCGATTGTGTTGATGCCAATGGCAATGTACTCAACAATGCCGCCTTTCCAAATTATGGTTTGGGAGGAGGATACAGTTGCGGAGCAACAAGGCAGGGGATCAGTGTAGGTAAGGTGGATATTTATCATCAATACCTGGATGAAAGTTTTGTAAAGATACCTTACGAGGCCTGTAACGGTAATTACTACGTAATGATACAGGTTGACCCGGACAATCATTTCCAGGAAATGAACGAAAACAATAACTGGCTGTCTGCCGCTGTTCCGCTGCAACTGCAACGTACCGCAAATACCGGCGCCTATGCTTATATATTCAGTAAAAAGGGAAATATTCTATGTGCCGAAGAAACGATTGAACTGGAAGCCAGTGGTGCAAGCAATTATCTCTGGAGTAACGGCGCCACCACTCAAAAAACGAACATCAGCCAGGCGGGAAAATATTGGGTAAGGGCAACAACACCCTGTGGAACTACAACCAGTGATACTTTGAACATCGTTGGTGCTCCTGCCAGTTCAATCCCCGCCATAACCGGGGAAGATACCATTTGCATCGGTGAAAAGGCTTCCCTTTATGCCAGCGGCAATGCACATTGGTTTGATGCGCCGGTTAACGGTAACCTGGTTTATATCGGCAATCATTTTCAAACGGGCAGCCTGGCTGCCAATACCACTTTTTATGTAGCCGATCAGCCATCGCTTTTAACCGGTACCATTGGTCCGGCCAGTACCCAATTCAGCAATGCCGGAATTTTTACGGCCGCCAAAACAGATTACCTCATCTTTAATGCATTTATTCCCTTTAAATTAAAAAAAGTTACGGTGAATGCAGCTTCACCGGGAGTCCGGATCATACAGTTAAGAACCATGTACGGTGCAGTGATGATGCAAAAGCAGGTTACCCTTGCCGTTGGTATACAGGAAATAGATCTTGATTTTTTTATTCCTGCAGGCATGAATCTGCAATTGGGATTGAGCAGCAGCAGCCCGCTGGCAAATTTATATACCAGTACAACGGCAGCCGCCAATATCGGTTTCCCGTTTAACCTGGCCGGTATAGGAAGGATCGTTGGCTCTTCATTGGGTGATACCCGGTACACTTATTTTTACAACTGGCAGATAGAAGGTACTCCGCAGGTCTGCAACGCAGGTACCCGTAAAGCCGTTACCGCCTATGTTGTACAAAAAGCCAATATCAGTATCAACGGCTTAAACGACAATTACCTGCATACCGATGCTGCCGTACCCTTTTCCGTTACACCTCCCGGCGGTGTATTAACAACCGGCCCGGGTGTCACCGGCAATATTTTTCATCCAAAACTGGCTGGGGTGGGTGTGCACCAGTTCAATTACACCTATCGCAATGGCAACTGTGTTACCGAATTTTCCAAAATTGTTTCTGTTAACTTTAATGACGCAGTTTTAAAAGACGGGTTCTCTATCCAGCTCTGGAACAACCCCGGGAGCCATCAGAGACTTTATCTGGTCACCAACCGGAATTCAGCTGTGGAACTCAGGCTACTGAACAGTACCGGGCAAAAGGTTAAGCAATATCAGGTCAATGCGTCAAACGGCAGTAATATTTTCGACCTTGATTTCAGTAACCTGGCCAGGGGTATTTATTTTATAGAAGTTACCCTGGCGGTCAGTGGCGCTAAAAAAACCATTAAATTGCTTAATTAAAGGTTAATCACGGAAACCCTATGTATCTTCATGTTGTTTTTAAACCAGCTTTATGAAAAAAATATTTCTTTGTATTTCAATGATATGCTTCAGTGGTACAGTTTTGTTTGCACAGGCATCCAAGGACAGTTTGCTGAAAAAAATTGTAAAAGAAACCTGTACGGATATTTCCGGTAAAGATTTCTCCGGTAAAAGCATGGAAGAAATTGAAATGGAACTGGGGCTGGCCATGATGCCGATCATGGTAAAATACCAGGAAGAATTGCAGGCTGCCTACGGAACAGGCATCGAAGACCAGGCCGGTATGGAAAAAATGGGAATGGAAGTAGGGCTGCAACTGGCAAAAGATTGTCCTGCATTTTTAAAAATGTTTGCAGGCAACCCGGCAGCCATTAAGGAGAGGGCCGGAAAGAATACTGCAGCGGAACTAAAAACAGTCAACGGCAAATTGCTTGCAATCGTACATGGCGATTTTTCTTATTTACAGGTAAAAGACGCAGCCGGTAAAATTGAAAAACTCTGGTGGATGGAATATTTTGAAGGTTCAGGGCGGCTGATCACCAATGCAGGGGAGATGTTGAATAAAGATGTGAAAGTAAAATACAGCGAAAAAGAAATATACAACGCCACTTTAAAGGAATACATAAAAATAAGAGTGAACGCCGGGCTGGAGTAAAGGGCATTGGTTTTAACCGGTGTGATACGGGCTTTCGGTCCTGCTTATTCCATCAGCAGTTTGCCGATCCTGCCACCGCCACCGGAAAAATAAACTGCTTTGCCTTTTTTTGCTTTGCGCACTGCATGAAAACTTTCCCGGCTTATCCATGACCAGTGCTGTCCATCATCAACAGTAAGATCAACACCGTTCAGCCCGCAACTGATCCATGTTTTTTTATAGAGATATTCCACGCAACTGCGGTAACCATGCGGCCCAACAGCAGGTACCGTAAAGGTCTTGCCGCCATCAACCGTAATTGCACAATTCCTGCTGGTATCATCCTTCAGCGTAAAATCACCGCCAACAATGATCATGCATTTTTTATTTTTTACGGCGATGGAATTGGCACCCGTACTTTCTTTACCCTGTATAATGGGCAATTCCATTTTTTGATCACGCATGAACAAACGTGCCCGCAGACCACCGCTGATAAAAACGGCCTCCTGTTTGGTTAATTTGCGGATATTGGTACCGCTGCTTGCAAAAAATGCTTCTCCCTTATCCGCTGTTGGTATATTGGTTGCAGGTAATCCACGCCAGGTTTCCCCTCCGTCAAATGTGCGGGCAATAAAAATTTTATCACCAATGGGGTCGCCGATTACAATTCCGCTTTGTTCGTTCCAGAATTCCATGGCATCCAGGAACATACCTTTCGTAGTATCTGTAAAAACCACTTTCCAGTTCGTGCCTCCATCGGTTGTCTTTAAAATATAGGCCGGTTCGGCAATGCCCATGATGATGGCTGTATTTTTATCAAAAGCCTCAATATCCCTGAAGTCGGTTTTCTCAAAACCTTTGACCTGCATGATGGTCCAGGTGCTGCCGCCGTCAACCGAACGCCCCACAGTGCCGGCGCTTCCGCTCACCCAAACCACATCATCATTAACCACGCTTAATCCCCGGAAAGAGGCTTTGCTGCCTGAATTCAGTAACGCTACTTTTTGTGCAGCGGCAGTTAAAAATGTGCTGCAAACAACAAATACAAAAATTGATCTGAAAAAAAATGGTCTCATGTTTATACTTTTAAAAAACCGGGTGATGATTGCCGGTTATGGTATCTATGCCATCCCGGTGGTTCCTCGAAATTTCCTGTTTACGGCGTATCAGCTTTAATGAAAGCCGCACCGCTATGATAAATGATACAACGGCCCCGCCAAAATGCAGCCAGGTATTTCCCAGGAACAAAAAGAAATCGAATGTGCCGTGAAAAAAAACCGGCCAGAAAACAGCCAGGCCCAGGTATTTACCCCGTTTCGCCGGATCAAACTTAGCCAGCCCGATATGGTATCCCATCAGTACCGCAAAGGTAGCATGGGCCGGAACCGATAAAAACATCCGCGTAACTCCGGTTAAAAAACCATGCTGGTACACATAACCGATATTCTCCAGTGTGGCAAAACCCATTCCCACCATGATGGAATAAATGATGCCGTCGAAAGGGTCATCAAAGGCTTTTCGCCGGAAAGCAAAATACCGCACCATTACATATTTACTGAGTTCTTCGCTCAGGGCCACAATGATAAATGAATACACAGCGGTATAAAACAACCCTTCACCCATCCATTTTTCTACCGGCCCGGTTAAACCCAGTTGAATAATAATGGCCGGTATAATGGCTGCCATGCCAAGTATAAAACTGAATAACAGTAAACCCAAGGGTTCTTTATTGTATTTGTCTTTTACATAAATAAAAATACAGATCGCAATACCGGGCGCAATGGCAAGGGCTAATAATCCCATATTGGAAAGCGGTTTTTGTGTTACTTTTGACCAAGTTACTACTTCGCTTAATGGATAGAAAAAATTAATTGCTTTTTTTCTGAAATGGCAGGTATGTATTTTTGAAAAAAAAACCTTTTGCAGTAAGTAATGCAGGTATAATTTAACGATCAGCCAAACCAATCAACCTTGTTAATGAATAATGATCATTCCCCGCTGGATAAGAACCCGACCGATTTTCTGCAGGTAAAAAACCTGCTGGCAAAACAGCAACCGGTTTCCATAACTGCAGACGCCAAAGAACGCATCAGCAAATGCCGCAAATACCTGGATGAGAAAATGGACAGCAGTGATGCCCTTTTCTACGGCATCAATACCGGTTTTGGATTTTTACAGCATGTACAGATCGATAGGTCGCAATTACAGGAACTGCAAAGCAACCTGATCAAATCACATGCCTGCGGTATGGGTGAAGAAGTTCCTGCTGAGATCGTCAGGCTGATGATCGCATTCAAGATAAAATCCCTAAGCTATGGATATTCTGGCGTGCAAACGGCAACGGTTGAACGCCTGGTGGAAATGTACAACAATGATGTATTGCCGGTTATTTATACGCAGGGGTCACTGGGCGCTTCGGGCGACCTGGCGCCACTCAGCCATTTAAGTTTACCACTCATTGGTTTGGGCGAAGTGCATCATGCCGGTGTGAAAATGCCCGCTGCAGATGTACTGAAAAAATTTGGATGGAACCCGATCGAACTGAAAAGCAAGGAAGGCCTGGCCCTGATCAACGGTACCCAGTTCATGACTGCCTATGGTTTGCACAGCCTGGTTCAATGCGAAAGGCTAATAGAATGGGCAAACCGGATCGCCGCCATCAGCTTTGATGCATTTGGCTGTACAACAGAACCGCTGCATGAAAACATTCACGCCATACGTGCACACAATGGCCAGGTATCAACAGCCGCAACAATGCGCCGTTTACTGGCCGGCAGTGAAATGGCTGCGGCAAAAAAGCAGCAGGTGCAGGATCCGTATTCCTTCCGCTGCATACCGCAGGTGCATGGCGCAACGCGGGACTGCTTTGATCATGTATCCCAGGTTTTCATAAAAGAAATAAATTCTGTGACGGATAACCCGAACATTTTCCCGGATGACGACCTGATCGTAAGCGGTGGAAATTTTCACGGCCAGCCTTTGGCCATCACACTGGATTACCTGGCCATCGCCATGAGTGAACTGGCCAGTATTTCTGAAAGAAGGACTTACCAACTCATCAGCGGACAAAGAGGCCTCCCAGCATTTTTGGTTTCAAATCCCGGTTTAAACTCCGGGCTGATGATACCGCAATACACTGCTGCCGGTATTGTAAGTGAGAACAAGCAATTGTGTACCCCTGCTTCTGTTGATTCCATACCATCAAGCAATAACCAGGAGGATCATGTGAGTATGGGCGCCAATGCTGCCACCAAATGCAAAAGGGTAGTGGACAATGTAGAAAAAGTGCTGGCTATTGAATTGTTGACCGCTGTGCAGGCGCTGGAATTCCGCCGGCCGCTGAAAACATCTGCAGAACTGGAAGAGATCATTGCAGCATTCAGGAAAGAAGTGAGTTTTAATGAATCCGACAGGATCCTGCATGAGGATATGATGAAGGCGGTGGAGTTTTTAAAAAAATGAATCTGGCCGGTGAACATCACCCTGCGGGTAAGGCGTTTTTTATTTGTCTTTCCGGAAAAAAATTACCTGATCTTCTCATGAATTGCAACCACCGACTCTAACGCCAGTTTGGTCATATTGTCCAGTGAACTTTGCCGCTGGTCGGCCGACATGCTCTCATGTGTGGGGATGATATCAGAAATGGTCACGATCGTTGCCGCCATTTTACCAAGTTGTTGGGCATTGGCAAATAAGGCAAAGGCTTCCATTTCCACACAAACACAATTATTTTTAGCGGCCACCGGTGGTGTGCCTTTTTTGGTCCTGTAAAAAACATCGCTCGAATGGATGTTGGATGCAGTAACCGGCATGTTCAGTTTTTCCGCGGTTTGGTTAATGAGTTCGTAGGCGATGTCCTGGTGCGGTATATGATCAGCCTCAATTCCAAATGCTTCACGGGCATAGGTTGATTCACTGAAGGCTTTATCCGCATTGATCACATCATACAGTTTTGTTGTTTCGGTGTATGCGCCGGCCGTACCAATACGGATGATGCATTCCACACCGTATTCATTGAAAAGTTCGTAAGAATAAATGCCGATGGAAGGGCAGCCCATACCACTGGCGCCAACCGTAACCGGTACCCCTTTGTAGATTCCGGTAAAGTAAAATGCGTTCCGGGTGCTGCTTACCTGTTTCACATCCTGCAGCATATTTTCGGCAATATGTTGGGCACGCAAAGGATCTCCGGCAAGTAATACAATTGTAGCAATTTCGCCTTTCTGGGCACTGATATGAAGACTCATAATTTAATTTTACCGAAAATGAAGTTATTTACAATAACCAATGGCTAAAACCATTAATTTGAAAAGAAATACAGGTGATTGGTTATTTTTGTGATTCAAACATTGTTAACAAAACACCGGGAAACTTTCTGCAAATATATGAATTCAAAAATGCAACAATACTAAATGGTTATTTATAAAAACATAAAACAATAATCACGATTAAAATTCAACTGGTAAACCTGGAAGTCCTTCCTGAATTTACGCCTTTCCGGCTTACCGGCAAAAAACATGAACTATGGCAATAGCTAAAACAAAACAATACGATGCGGTTAAATACAAAACGCCAACCGGCAGCAGGATCACCTGTAAAGGATGGATACAGGAAGCAGCCCTGCGCATGCTTTTAAACAACCTCGATCCGGATGTGGCGGAACGGCCCGAAGAACTGATCGTTTATGGCGGCCGCGGTAAAGCAGCCCGCAATTTTGAAAGCCTTGACCTGATCATAAAAGCGCTGAAAGAACTGGAAGAGGATGAGACCCTGCTGGTCCAGAGCGGCAAACCGGTTGCCATGCTGAAAACACATAAAGATGCACCACGGGTACTGATCAGCAATTCACAACTGGTACCCAAATGGGCAACCTGGGAACATTTTGATGAACTGGAAAAAAAAGGCCTGATGATGTATGGCCAGATGACTGCCGGAAGCTGGATCTATATCGGAAGCCAGGGCATCGTGCAGGGTACCTATGAAACCTATGCTGCTATTGCCAATAAGGATTTTGGCGGGACTTTAAAAAATACCCTGAATGTAACAGCTGGCCTCGGTGGCATGGGCGGCGCACAGCCATTGGCCATTACCATGAACGAAGGGGTGGCCCTGGTTGCCGAAGTGGAAGAATGGCGGATTGATAAACGCATCGAAACAAAATACCTGGATGAGAAATATACCAATATTGATGAGGCCATAAATGCGGCCATGCATTACCGTAAAGAAGGAACAGCAAAAAGTATCGGCGTACTCTGCAATGCAGTTCATTTACTGAACAGGCTGATACAGCGGGAGATCATCCCGGATACCCTGACCGACCAGACTAGTGCGCATGACCCCCTGATCGGTTATATACCGCATACACTCAGCAATGAAGAAGCCAATGTACTGCGTGAACAAAACCCCGCTCATTATACTGAACTGAGTTACGAAAGCATGTACCTGCATGTGAAGTTAATGTTGCAGTTAATGCACAAAGGCGCGATCACTTTCGATTACGGAAACAACATCCGTGCTAGAGCTTTAGAGTTTGAAGAAAAAAATAAACTTAAGTTAGCAGAATCCAAAGTTCCTCCGCTGGCTGGCGGAGGCGGAGGGGGTGTTCTCTTCCCCGGCTTCGTTCCCGCATACATCCGCCCGCTTTTTTGCGAAGGCAAGGGCCCGTTCCGCTGGGCCGCACTCAGCGGCGATCCCGAAGATATTGCTGTTACCGACCGGGTGATGATGGAACTCTTTGCCGATCATCCCAGTTTGATGCGCTGGTTTAAACTGGCCCAGGAAAAAATTGCATTCCAGGGATTGCCCGCACGCATTTGCTGGATAGGGCAGGGCGACCGTGAAAAGGCCGGTCTTGCATTTAATGAACTGGTACGCACCGGCAAAGTAAAAGCGCCTATCGTCATAGGCCGGGATCATTTGGATACCGGCTCAGTGGCCAGTCCAAACCGCGAAACCGAATCCATGCTCGATGGCAGCGATGCCGTTGCCGATTGGCCCATTCTCAACGCATTGGTAAACACTGCCGGTGGCGCCAGCTGGGTAAGCCTTCACCATGGAGGTGGAGTGGGCATGGGGTACAGCATACATGCAGGTATGGTGATCGTTGCCGACGGCACCGATGAAGCAGCAGCAAGGCTGAGCCGGGTACTGCGTAATGATCCCGGTATGGGTGTGATACGGCACGCAGATGCAGGATATGATGTGGCAAAGGACTATGCAAGAAAATATCACCTGGATATTAAAGAAAGATTGAAATAATTAAATGAAATTTTAAATGATCATCGCATACTGCGGCATTCATCCTTTCATTTGCCCTGGACGAATTATTTTACCAATATAACCGGCACATGGCTATCATCAAATGGGGCATCATCGGCTGCGGTGATGTAACCGAAATTAAAAGCGGGCCGGCCTTTAATAAAGTCCCGCACTCTTCACTGGCAGCCGTTATGCGCCGCAATACACAAAAGGCAGAGGATTATGCAAAACGGCACCAGGTACCCCGCTGGTATGATGACGCCGATAAACTCATCACCGACCCGGAAGTACATGCAGTTTATATCGCAACACCACCCTCATCACATACAGCATATTCAAAAGACGCCTCCCGGGCAGGAAAACCCGTTTATGTTGAAAAACCCATGGCGATTGAACATCCATCTGCAACAAAAATGGCGGAGGACTCTGCAAATCTACATACTATAATGATAAGTGCCCAATACAGGAAGAAATGCCGCCCCTTAAAAAACAATAAAAAGATCTCTTGTTAATTCCATCTCTGTTACTGACATTCAAGATATTTCATTTTTCACGGGACAACAAATTTACTTTTTTATTTTCCAAATAGCAGTCTATCCTTTCCCCCAAGATTAAATTTTTTCAATATTGAAGTATCCCATTGAATATTTAGCATTTCTTTGTCTTTTAAAAGTTAGAATATTTATGATCCTTAGAA
>CAZBIK010000073.1:0-12592 GCA_964491955.1 uncultured Ferruginibacter sp. | reverse complement strand
TTCTTTAAACCAAAAAAATAAATTTATGGGAACCACATTGCTAATCTCGATCATTTTTGCAGCCATAGTTTTTGGCGGCAGTATCTTTCATTCTAAAAAGATGAAAGGCAAAATAAACTGGTATTTAACACTTGCTTATACGGCCGGGGCATTTGCCGGGGTTTGGGCAATTTATTTCTTAACTGAATTTGTAGGTGAATTATGATAACAGCATTAATAATATTTACAATAGCCAACATAGTGATGGCTTTTGTTGATTCACGCAAAATTAATAAGGGTAAATGGGTAAAGCATGGCATCAATGGTGCCCTGTATATTGCTATTGTGGCAATCCCATACTTCATTTTTAACAACTGGTGGCTGGTTGGAGCTTTACTGTTTAACCGGCTGTTGGTGTTTAATATAGCCTTATCGCTGTTCAGGGGCTTAAAATGGGATTATATAACTCCCGAGAAGCCACCCAAAGCAATCACCGACAAGTTGGCTAAAATGGTATTTGGAATGAACGGTAAGCTGATGTACGGGGTGTACCTGGTGATCTTTATAGCGTTTTTGGTAATTATATTTTAATCCTTTTTTCTCATAAGCAGTTAGTTTTGGTAACCGGGCTGGTGTTTCTACACCTGGCCCTTTTTTATGCCCTGTTGGCTATTTTTGCAAATTGGGAAAAGTTGGCTCTGTGGTTTTAAATAGGTGGCTTTGTGGTTTTTGCGTTTTTAGTTCAACTGAATGCGTTTATAAAAATAAAATCCCCCGAAATAGTTCAGGGGATTTTCAATAGCAGTTGGTTGTTATTTGGTTTACAGTTTTGGCGCAGCCGCTAATATTTCTTCATTGGCGCCGCTGGCATATTTTTCAAAGTTTTTAATGAACTGGCCGGCAAGGTTCTTTGCCATGGCATCATAAGCAGCTTTATCAGCCCAGGTATTGCGTGGGTTTAAAATTTCTGCAGGTACTCCCGGACATTCAACAGGCATCATCATTCCAAAAACAGGATGTGCTTCATAGTTCACATGATCCAGTTTACCATCCAGTGCGGCAGTTATCATGGCCCTGGTATATCCAAGTTTCATACGTTGGCCTGTACCATAGGCTCCCCCGCTCCAGCCGGTGTTCACCAGCCATACGTGTACTTTGGTTTCTTCAATTTTTTTACCCAGCATCTCGGCATATTGGGCGGGGTGCAGTGGTAAGAACGGGGCACCAAAACAGGCGCTGAATGTTGATTTGGGTTCTGTTACCCCGGCTTCGGTGCCTGCTACCTTTGCTGTATAGCCGCTGATGAACTGGTACATAGCCTGCCCGGCAGATAATTTACTGATGGGAGGCAAAACACCATAGGCATCGCAGGTTAAAAAGAAAATATTTTTTGGTGTTTTACCAATGGAGGGTTCCAGCGCATTACTGATAAAAGATAACGGGTAACTTACCCGGGTGTTCTCTGTAATTTTTTTGCTGCTGAAATCAATTTTATTGGTGCCTTCTAAAAAAGTAACATTTTCAACCAGTGCACCGGGCCTGATGGCATTGAATATTTCCCTTTCTTTATCTTCGCTCAGATCAATACATTTGGCATAACAGCCCCCTTCAAAATTAAACACGCTGTCTTTGGTCCAGCCATGTTCATCATCACCGATCAGCCTGCGGTTGGGATCGGCGCTCAATGTGGTCTTACCGGTTCCGCTCAGGCCAAAAAATACAGCCGTATCACCAGCATCCCCCATATTGGCGCTGCAATGCATGCTTAAAACGCCCGCCTTTGTTGGCAAAACAAAATTAAGCATGGTAAATATGCCTTTTTTCATTTCGCCGGTATAACCGGTGCCGCCAATTAAAATGGTTTTATGGGTAAAACTGATCACCGCAAAATTTTCCGAACGGGTGCCATCCACAGCAGGGTCGGCCTTAAAACTGGGTGCCTGAATAATATGCCAGTGCGGTTCAAAATGCTCCAGGTCTTTTTCATCAGGGCGGATGAACATATTGTAACAAAACAGGTTGCTCCAGGGATTTTCATTGATCACGCGTAATTTCAGCCTGTATGCCTCTTCGGCGCAGGCAAAACAATCACGTACCCAGATTTCTTTTCCGCTCAGGTGCGCCAGCATTTTTTCCTTTAGCTGAAAAAAGTATTTTTCTTCAAAAGGGATATTAAAATCGTTCCAGTGAACCGTGTTTTCGGTAAGGGAATCCTTAACAGTGAACTTGTCTTTGGGGCTACGGCCGGTAAATGTCCCGGTATTGATGAGCAGGGCTCCGGTATCATTCAATACACCATCCCCACGCTGAACAGCCTGTTCGGTTAATTGATCGGGACTAAGTTGATAATGAACATTTTCCAATGAGGTCAATCCAAGTTTTTTCAATGAATCAACAGGTGCGGTTAGTGTTGTTGTTACTGACATAGCATGTAAAGATTTAGGTTTACGCAATCGTTGCCGCAAAGTTATGGTTTTGTAAAATTAAAAATGTAAACCGGCCAACGTATATTTAAAAAAAGTAAGCCGAAAAGGAGGAATAATTTATAAATATTAAATATTTGTCAGTTTTATTAAAGAAGTTTAAATAATACATCACTTTTTTTAATAAGGTTAATTTGGCGGCCAAATGGGTTTTATCATTCAAAGATCAGTAATACCCGGTTTGCGGATAAATTTACCATACTTAAAATGAAGGAATTGATAATATGGCATTCAAGGCATTTTCAAAAAATAAAACACTTTTAAAATGTATATTGCAGTTAAATAAAAAATAATGAAATACCTCCCCCTTAACCCCGAAATATTCATTCAAAACCGCCGGCGTTTTACTGAAAGGATGGACAAAAACAGCATTGCCATCTTTAACAGCAATGATGAATTGCCGACCAATGGAGACCAACTGCACCGGTTTAAACAAAATGCCGACCTGTATTGGTTAACCGGTATTGAGCAGGAAGATACCATGCTGGTCCTTTTCCCTGATAATCCTGATCCAAAATACCGTGAAGTACTGGTATTGGTGAGACCCAATGCACTGAAAGAAAAATGGGATGGCCACCGGTTCAGGGAAAATGAGGCAACAGCCATTTCCGGGGTTAAAACCATTGTTTGGCTGGATACCCTGGATGGATTAATGCAACCCTGGATACACCTGGCAGATACCATATACCTGAACAGCAATGAGAACGACCGCAAGGCCAACCTGGTTCCGGTCAGGGATTACCGTTATGCCGAAATGATGAAACAGCGGTACCCGTTGCATCAATATAAGCGGAGTGCCCGTATTTTGAAAGACCTCCGCGGAATTAAATCAGCACTCGAAATAGAAGTATTGCAAAAAGCGATCGATATCACTGAAAATACGTTCAGACGGTTGTTGCGGTTCGTCAAACCCGGCGTAATGGAATATGAAATTGAAGCCGAGATCTATCATTCGTTCTTATCGCAAAGGTCAACAGGCCCGGGTTATGGTTCCATCATTGCCAGCGGCGACAGGGCCAGGACCCTTCATTATGTTGAAAACAGCCGTGAGTGTAAAGACGGGGAACTGATACTCATGGATTTTGGCGCCGATTACGGCGGCTACAATGCAGACCTCACCAGGACCATACCCGTGAACGGGAAATTCGGCCGCAGGCAAAAAACGGTGTACAATGCCTGCCTGCATTTGCATCAATATGCAGCCAGCATTTAAAACCGGGCATCAGCATTGTTGATTACACCGAAAAAGTAGGAGATGAGGCTACCGTTATTTTTCAGAAGATCGGGTTATTGAAAAAGTCAGACATCAAAAACGAGGATCCTGAAAACAGGGCCTACCGCAAATATTTATATCATGGCATTTCCCATCACCTGGGCATTGATGTACATGACCTGGGTACCAGGACCGAACCCATCAAAGCCGGTATGGTATTTACCATTGAGCCGGGAATTTATATTGAAGAAGAACAAATGGGGGTACGCATCGAAAACAATTTCTGGATAACCAAATCCGGGAATAAGGACCTGATGAAGAATATACCCGTTACCGTGGAAGAGATCGAGGCCTTGATGAAAAAATAGTAAAACCTGATGACCAGACAGATCCCCAACATGTTTACCCTGCTCAATCTTTTTTTGGGCTGTATAGCCATCGTTTTTGCCCTGCAAACAGAAACGATCTCCATTTATGTGGGTGAAGACCTGAGTTCGCATTATAATATTCCCGAAAACCTGTCCCTTTCGGCTTATTTTATTTTTGCAGCGGCTGTTATAGATTTTTTGGATGGCTTTGTTGCCCGTTTATTGAAAGCATCATCTGAAATGGGTAAGCAGCTCGATTCATTAAGTGATGTGGTAAGCTTTGGAGTAGCGCCTTCTGTAATTCTGTATCAACTGCTCCGGGCCAGTTTTATTAAAGAAGAAAACGGTTTGGATACTTCCATTGCCTGGCTGTTGCCCGCATTTGTGATGGCCTGCGCAGGCGCTTACCGTTTGGCAAGGTTTAATCTTGACAGTACGCAGTCTTATGGATTTAAAGGGGTGCCTGTTCCTGCTGCTGGTTTACTGATCGCATCATTTCCGCTGATCCTGCATTATGGCAACCCTTTGATCAATGTGAATGATTGGCTAACCAATAAATGGGTGTTGTATGCAGTTATAGTACTGGTAAGCTGGTTAATGGTATCACGGTTGCATTTAATGGCGCTTAAGTTCCCTGATTTCAGCATAAAAAATAATATCCCTAAAATAATACTGCTGGTAATTGCTGTAATAGCCGCATTTATTTTTAACTGGCTGGCAGTACCCGTTATTTTTATCGCTTACATTATTTTATCTTTGCTCTTCAAAAAAACTTCCTCATGATATTTACTGTACAGATAAAAGTGATGCCGCTTAAAGATCTGCTCGATCCGCAGGGTAAGGCGGTAATGGGTGGCTTACAGAATCTGGGCCTGCAAAATATTTCCGATGTACGTATCGGCAAACACATTGATCTGCAGGTTGAGGCAGACAGTAAGGAAACAGCATTATCAACTGCTGAAGAAGCAACTAAAAAATTACTGGCCAACCCGGTGATGGAAGTGTATGAAATATCAGTAACCCCAAACCCCTAAAGGGGCTTTCTCTACGAAGAGTCCAACTAATTAAATTCATATAAAAATTTGAGTGACGAAAGAATGCAGCACATTAATACTCCAGGTTCCCCCTTTAGGGGGTTAGGGGGTATGCTCTATCTTATTCCATCTCCTATCGGTAATCTTGCTGACATCACTTTCAGGGCCATTGATATTTTAAAAACAGTAGATCTTATTTTGGCTGAGGATACCCGCACCTCTTCTGTTTTGCTGAATCACTACCAGGTGCAAAAACCCATCTCACCGTATCACCAGCACAACGAACATAAAATACTTGCACATTTAACCGATCAGCTGGCTGCAGGAAAAACCATGGCTCTGATCACGGATGCAGGAACACCGGGTATCAGTGATCCCGCTTTTTTACTGGTGCGGGAATGTATTAAAAATAATATCAGGGTAGAATGTTTACCCGGCGCAACTGCTTTTGTACCGGCATTGGTAAACAGCGGGCTGCCCATCAACAGCTTTTGCTTTGAAGGATTTCTGCCGCAAAAAAAAGGAAGGCAAACCATGCTGAAAAAGCTGGCTGAGGAAGAAAGGACCATGGTCTTTTATGAAAGTCCAATGCGGCTGGTTAAAACATTGCAGGATCTCATACAATATTTTGGTGCAGGAAGGCAATCTGCTGTGAGCCGTGAACTCACTAAAAAATTTGAAGAGAATGCCCGTGGCAGTTTGCAGGAATTGTATGATCATTTTAATGCAAAAACGGTAAAAGGAGAGATCGTGATCGTGGTAGCCGGGAAAAATTAATACCAGCAACTTACTTTATCCAATGGTTTTCTTTCGAGGTCGGGCACCCAGCATTCATCCGCGGCATATCCAACCGGTATCAGTAAAAAGGGTTTTTCATTTTCGGGCCGGTTTAATATCCTGCTTAAAAAATTCATCGGCGAAGGGGTATGCGTGAGTGCCACCAGGCCGGCATGATGTATGGCCGCCAATAAAAATCCACATGCCAGTCCAACACTTTCCGTTACATAATAATTCCGGTGCTTATGCCCGCCGGGCTCCAATTCATAACTTCTTTTAAAAACAATGATCAGATATGGAGCTGTTTCCAGGAATGGTTTTTGCCAGTTGGTACCGATCGGCGCAAGGTCTTTCAGCCATTCTTCAGGCATTCTTCCGTTATAACTTTCCTGTTCTTCTTTTTCGGCAGCAGTTCTGATCCGGCTTTTCAGGGACTGGTCACTTACCACGCAAAAGGTCCAGGGTTGTTTGTGGGCACCGCTTGGTGCAGTGGAGGCGGCCCTGATGATATTTTCAATGACTTCCGCTGCAATGGGCCTGTCGGAAAAATCACGGCAGGTTCTCCGGCTATCCATCCAGGCTGCAAAGGCTGCAGTTCTTTCTTTCATAGTTTCCGCTTCAAATGTATCCCTGCTGTATTTTACAAAGGGATAACCATTTATCAGTTTTATGTTATTCATAAAGCTATTTTACCGAAATTTACCCACATAAAATTTAGTAAATGAAGAAATCAGCCATTTTTTTAAGCGCAGCATTGTGTATGTATGTTATTTCTTTTGCCCAAACAACCCGCTGGCAGCAGGCAGTTAAATACAATATGAATATTGATATGAATGTACAGACCAACCGTTTTACAGGTAAACAAAGACTGGAGTACAGTAATAATTCGCCGGTTGTTTTAAACAAAGTATTTTATCATTTATATTTTAATGCTTTTCAGCCCAACAGCAGTATGGACGTGAGGAGCCGTGAGTTGGGCAAAGTGCTGGTGGGTAACCGCCCCGATTGGGATGGCAGGGTAAAGGACCGTATTGCGAACCTGAAGGAGGATGAGATTGGGTATCAAAAAATAATTTCGCTTAAAATGAATGGCGTTCCGCAACCATTCAAATACCATGAAACCATACTGGAGGTAAACTTAACCAAACCCATTGCTGCCAAAAGCAAGGTTGTTTTTGAAATGGAATTTGAAGCACAGGTACCCCTGCAGGTGCGACGTAGCGGAAGGGACAATCCAACTACAGGTGTGCGTTACAGTATGAGCCAGTGGTATCCAAAGATGTGTGAATATGATTATGAAGGCTGGCATCCTACGCCTTATGTTGCCCGGGAGTTTTATGGCGTTTGGGGTAATTTTGATGTCACCATCCAGATCGATAAGGATTATAAACTGGGAGGAACCGGGTTATTAATGAATGCTGCCGAGATCGGCTGGGGCTATGATGCTCCGGGTACCGAATTAAAACCAACCGGTAAAGCAAAAAGAACCTGGCGTTTTGTGGGCGAAAACATCCACGATTTTGTATGGACTGCCGACCCGGATTATAAGCACCTGGCTTATAAAATGCCCGGGGGCGGCCCAACCCTGCATTCCATTTATAAGTACAAACCCAATAACCCCAAAAATGATTCGGCCTGGGCAACAGTATTAACCGCTGCAGCGAAAGTGCTGCCATTTATTGAAAAGAATTTTGGCAAATATCCTTACCCGCAGTATTCATTCATACAGGGTGGGGACGGCGGTATGGAATATCCTATGGCGACCTTGCTTGTAGGCCCCGGATTGGGAACCGTTTTTCATGAATGGCTGCACAGCTGGTACCAGATGATGCTCGGCACCAATGAAAGCCTGTATGCCTGGATGGATGAAGGTTTTACCAGTTATGCCGAAGACCTGGTCTCCAAATATTATGATAATAAATCTTCCCTGCAGGGTTTACGGGATGCGTTGCAGAGAAATCCCAATAATAAGAATCTGAAGGAAGCCATTGATGTGGCTCCGGAAGACCACAGTTCGGCCTATCTCGGTTATTTTAGCCTGGTTAAAAGTAACCTGGAAGAACCCATGACCACGCACAGCGACCATTATAATTCGAATTATGCATACAGTGTTGCCGCATACTCAAAAGGACAGGTGTTCATGGAGCAACTGGGTTATATCGTTGGCGCCACGGCCAGGGATAAGATCCTGCTGGAATATTACAGGCAATGGCGGTTTAAACATCCCAATGCCAGTGATTTAATGCGTGTAGCCGAAGATGTGAGTGGCATCCAGCTTGACTGGTATAAGGAATACTGGGTGCATACCACCAAGACCATCGATTATAAGATCGACAGCCTGTGGGAAGAGAACGGCGTTTCCAGGATCCGGTTAAAAAGGATCGGGCATATGCCCATGCCCATTGACCTGCAGCTGACTTTTAAAGACGGCAGCACCGAAATGTTTTATGTTCCGTTAAATTTAATGTTTGGCAATAAACCCAATGAGAACCCTGTACAAAAACGAACGGTAACGGATGCCTGGAAATGGACCCATCCAACCTATATCGTAGATATGAAACGCAGGCTTATTGATATCCGGAAAGTGGAAATTGACCCATCGAAAAGAATGGCCGATGTGGACCGGAAAAACAATACGCTGGAGCTGGATTGGTAATTCCTGCCCTTCAATCAAACCTGGAAAAGCATTATGCATTCAACAAAGTGTACGCAATGGAAATACAAATACGCAGGGTAACCATTGCGGATGTTGCTGTTTTGGCCAGGCTGGCCCGCGAAACCTTTTATGATACCTTTACCGGCACCTGCACGCCCGGTGATATGCAGTGGTTCCTGGATGAAAATTACAACGAAGAAAAGCTAACCGCAGAATTGAAGGATGAAGAAATGTATTGCTTTTTTGCAGAACTTGACGGGGAGCCGGTTGCGTACCTGCAGTTTAAGGAAGATTACACAAATTTCCCGGAAATTAAGAAGTGGAGGGCCCTGGAGTTAAAAAGGATCTATGTGTTAAAAGCATTTCATGGGAAAGGTATTGCACAAAAACTGATGGATCACTATTTAAACTTTGCCCGGGAAAAAAAATATGAAGTGGCCTGGCTGGGCGTTTGGGAGCATAATGAAAGGGCGCAGCAATTTTATGCAAAATATGGATTTACCCTTTCAGGGTTTACACATTATTTTCCCATTGGCAATACGCCGCAAACGGATGTATGGCTCTGGAAATTTTTAACATAACAAACCCCGTTTTGCCACTGGCGTAACAGGGTTTGTTTATCATGACTGCCTGGTTGTTTTACCGCCCGAAATATTTATTCACCGCTTCAACCCGGTTGCCCACGTGCAGTTTCTCATAGATATGATACACATGTTTGCGAACCGTTTCTGAACTGATTCCCAGTTTATCGGAGATCTCCTTGTACAAAAGCCCGGTAGAAAGCATTTCCAGGATCTCGTGCTCTCTTTTGGAAAGAACATCCAGTGATGAACCATGGGAAGCAGGTATCGATTTATTTTGAAAAGCAGCCACCACTTTACTGGCGATCTGGCTGCTCATGGGGGCACCGCCCTGCATCAGTTCTGTAATACCTTCCAGCAGTTTGGCAGGTTGTGTCTTTTTTAAAATATACCCGCTGGCCCCTGCCCTCAAGGCTTCAAATATCTTTTCATCCTCATCATAAATGGTACACATCATAAACAGGATCCCGGGGTTCGTTATTTTTAATTCACGAACCACTTCAATTCCATTGATACCATCGCCAAGGCCTATGTCCATTAATACAACTTTTGGATTGAGGATGGGCAATTTTACCAAAGCTTCTTCACCGGTACTGCATGATCCCGAGAGGGTAAAAATGCCAGAGGATTCTATGATCTGTTCCAATGCCTGTCGGATATCATTATTGTCTTCAACTATAGCAACTGAGTTATTCATTGCTGCAAAGTTGAGTTAAAGCAACAATATAAACAATACCACAAACAGGTAACTGGCTCTGGTTTATGCGATCATTTAATTGGCTGGTAAAGCAGGTATTTTTCTTTGAAATATGGTTGCGGAAAGATTTTCTCAATTTCCCAAACCATTGGTTTGCAGCCACTTTCAAATATTTCGGTGGTTAAATCTCCCCCTTTCAAACAGATCAGTCCATTGGGAATTGCCGGATCGTCATTTTTTCTTTTTTGGATAAGCGGCTTACTCCAGCGCCAGAGGTCCTTTAAAGGGGCAACAGCCCTCGAGATGACCACATCAAATTTGCCTGCAGGGTCCTGGGGGCCGGTCCTGATATCCTCTGCCCGGGCATGTTGGGTGGTGAGGTTTTGTAAGCCGATGGCTGCGGCCACTTCTGTAACCACTTTCAGTTTTTTGTTGATGCTGTCAACCAGGTGAAATTTGGTTTCCGGGAACATAATGGCCAGCGGAATTCCCGGAAACCCGCCACCGCATCCCAGGTCCATCACCCGCATGCCCTTTGTAAATTCAAATGTGGCTGCAATGGCCAGCGAATGTAAAACATGGTGTTCATAAAAATTATCCATATCCTTCCGGGAGATGACATTGATCTTTGCATTCCAGTCTGCATACAGATCTTTCAGCGCAGCAAACTGTTTGATCTGTTTCTCTGAAAAACCGGTAAAATATTTCTGTACCAACTCCATAAAAAAATATAAAATTATTAAGGACCTGCCTGTTCTGCTGCTACTTCCAGGCCTTCTTTGGTTTTTTAAAGACCGAAGCGGCAAATATAAGGTAGTAAAAAAACATCCAGACATCGATGAATAAGAACCATGGATACATGGATTGTTCATTCAGTTTTTTCATACAGGGATACAAAACAATGGCCTGTATCAAAAAACGGATGCCAAAAACAGATAACGCCAGTTGCCAGTTGTACATTACAATAGATGCTGCCAGCAAAGGGTAAAACAAAAAATGTGACAACGTGTACAGGCCGAGCAGAAATTTATGTACCGGCTTATAATATTTCCCGGTACTGTAATGCCTGTTCTTTTGTTTGATCCAGGCGCTCCAGGTTTTTGGGGCATCACTTAAAGTAAAAGCATCTTTGTCAATATTGATCTTTGTATTTTTTTTTGTGGCAGCCATATTAATGAACAGGTCATCATCTCCGCTTGGAATATGGTTATAGGCCGAAAATCCCTTGTGCCGGTAAAAGATCGTTTTTTTATAACTGAGATTGCGGCCCACGCCCATGTAAGGCTTTCCTGCCAGTGCATAAGAAAAATACTGCATGGCCGTATGAAAGGTTTCCCAGCGTACCACTTTATTAAGCAGCCCCTTTTTTTTATGGAAGGCGCCGTATCCCAGCACGATCTCTGTGTTTTCATCAAAGGTTTCCTGCATTTTATCTATCCAGAACTCACTTGCAGGCACACAATCTGCATCGGTAAGCAGCACAATTTCATATTTGGCTGTTTTGATACCGATGCTTAACGGGAATTTTTTACCGGGTATCAGCTTGGCTTCCTGTTTTAACTGTACTACCTGCAATTGCCTGTATGTGCGCTGGTATTCTTCCAGCAGGTATTTGGTATCATCAAAGGAATTGTCATCCACTACGATCACTTCATGCGTGGTACGGTATTGCTGCACCAGCGCTCCCGGAAGATTTTTCGCTAAATTTGCGGCTTCATCCCGGGCACAGATAATAACTGAAACGGGATGCGTTTGCGAAATGGCTTTTGGTTTGGCTTTATAAAAAGCCAGCCGAATAAAAAAATACAGGTAATAAAAAAGCTGTATCAGGGTTACCAGGCAAAAAACATAGAACAGCATTTGCCCGATCTGGGTAAAATTCATTTGACAAAAATAACAGTAATTGGAATTAGTATTTTACAAATTTTAGATACGGAGACAGATTAATATTATGGCAGCATTACAATTTGAATTACAGCATACCGATACCTTATCTAAAGCAAGGGCAGGAAAAATATCTACCGACCATGGTGAGATACTGACGCCCATTTTTATGCCGGTAGGTACGGCAGGCAGTGTAAAAGCGGTAACCCAGCAGCAGTTGCATACCGAAGTAAAAGCACAGATCATTCTCGGCAATACCTATCATTTATACCTTCGGCCAGGACTTGAAATACTGGAAGCTGCCGGGGGGCTGCACCGGTTCAACGGCTGGGACAAACCCATTTTAACCGACAGCGGCGGGTACCAGGTTTTCTCTCTGGCAAACAACCGCAAACTTACCGAAGAGGGCGCTTTGTTCCAGAGCCATATCGACGGCAGCAAACATTTATTTACACCGGAGCATGTAATGGATATTCAAAGGATCATTGGTGGTGATATTATCATGGCTTTTGATGAATGCCCGCCTTATCCCAGCGATTACAAATATGCACAGGAAAGTATGGAGCTAACGCATCGCTGGCTCAACAGGTGTTTTGAAAGATTTGATGCCACACCCGGTAAATATGGCTATACACAAAACCTGTTCCCGATCGTGCAGGGCAGTACCTATAAAGCCCTGCGCACGGCTTCTGCTGAATTTGTTGCATCCAAAAATGCCACCGGCAATGCTATTGGCGGCTTAAGCGTTGGAGAGCCTGTGGAAATGATGTATGAATTTACAGAACTCTGCTGTGACCATTTACCGGTGCAGAAGCCCCGTTATCTGATGGGTGTGGGCACGCCCTGGAATATCCTGGAAAGCATTGCCCTGGGCATCGATATGTTTGACTGCGTGATGCCGACCCGAAATGGCCGCAATG
>CAZBIK010000072.1:0-12759 GCA_964491955.1 uncultured Ferruginibacter sp. | reverse complement strand
ATCTTCTGATAAGATTTCTCCAAAGGCAACGGCTTTGGCTGCGATCACGTGTTCTAGCGGACCGCCCTGTGTACCCGGGAAGACAGCCAGGTCGAGCAGCGAGCTAATCATCCTCCCGTTTCCTTTCGGGTCTTTGATGCCCCATGGATTTTCAAAATCATGCCTTAACATGATAATGCCGCCCCTTGGCCCGCGCAAAGTTTTATGCGTGGTGGAGGTAACGATATGGCAATGGTCAAAGGGGTCGTTCAGTAAACCGGCGGCAATCAAACCGGCGGGGTGTGCAATGTCGGCAAAAACGATAGCGCCAATTTCATCAGCCACCGCACGTATGCGTTTATAATCCCAGTCGCGGCTGTAAGCTGATGCCCCGCAGATGATCATTTTTGGTTTTTCGGAACGGGCAATGGTTTCCAGCTGATCATAATCAACAATACCCTCTTTAGTTACTCCATAGTGGAGGGCATGGTAGGTTTTTCCGCTGAAGTTGGCCGGGCTGCCATGGGTAAGGTGGCCGCCCATGCTCAGGTCGAGCCCCAGGAATTTTTCTCCGGGTTTCATCACGGCTAAAAACACGGCACCGTTTGCCTGTGCACCGCTGTGCGGCTGCACGTTTGCATACGTACAGTTGAAAACCTGTTTAAGCCTGTCGATGGCCAGTTGTTCTACCTGGTCCACAATCTCGCAGCCGCCATAATACCTGCGGCCGGGGTATCCTTCTGCATACTTATTGGTCAATGATGTACCCATGGCCTGCATTACGGGCAGGCTGGTGAAATTTTCAGAAGCGATCAGTTCTATGCCGTTGCGCTGTCTTTCCAGTTCCTGGTTGATGAGGTCAAAAACCAATGTATCTTTTTGCATTTGCTGATTTTTAGAACCGCAAATATAAGCAGCATAACCTGTTTTACCGGGGAGTTTATCACGATCATGTGTATAAAGTACATGAATAACATAAAAAGTACTACTTTCACAGCCGTTTCAAGTTTTAAGAGAAATACTTTTGTAAACTAAATGTACTGTCCAAGGCAGATTAGTTTTGATCAATGAAGGCAATAATTCCGGTAGCGGGAGCAGGTACAAAACTTCGTCCGCATACCTATACACAACCCAAAGCATTGATTCCGCTGGCTGGAAAAACGATCCTCAGCATTATTGTGGACCAACTGCACGAAGCGGGTATCAGAGATTTCATTTTCATTATCGGTTACCTGGGCGAGAAGATCCAGGATTATGTGGAGAAAAAATACCCGTACCTGAACTGTGAGTTTGTGCAGCAGAATGAACGCTTTGGCATCGGGCATGCCATCAGCCTTACCCGCGACCTGGTGGGTGATGAAGAGGTTTTGATCGTGCTGGGCGATACCATTGCAGAATACGATGTAAAAGCAGTGATCGAATCTCCAGTGTCGATGCTGGGGATCAAAAAAGTGGATGACCCGCGCAATTTCGGCGTGGCCGATATTGATGAGGAAGGATTCATCAGCAGGGTAGTGGAAAAGCCTTCCATCCCCAAAAGCAATATGGCGCTGGTGGGCGTATATAAAATAAAGGAAACCGGGTTCATGTTCTCCTGCATGGAAAAACTGATCATTGTGAATGATATCGGGTATGCGGAATTTAGCCTGACCGATGTGCTGGAATGTATGATGCAGCGTGGTGCAAGGTTCAAGGCATTCAAGGTGCCCAATTGGTTCGACTGCGGAAAAAAAGACACCCTGCTGCAGTCCAATGCCACGCTATTGAAAAAATTCGGGGGTAATGTATCAAAGGACCATCATTTCGAAAATACCATCATCATTCCACCGGTTTCCATAGCCGAGGGTTGTGATATAAAAAATTCGGTCATTGGCCCCAACGTGGCCATCGGTGAATATACCCGGCTTAATCATGCCATCATCAAAGACTCCATCATAGGTTCTTATTCGAACCTGTTTGAAATTGTACTGAGTAAATCACTGATCGGCAGTGATGCCGAAGTAAAAGGCGTTAACCGCAGCCTGAATATCGGCGATAATACAGCTATTGACCTGAGCGGCGGGGGAACAAGCCTGGGCTGACCAGTCCCTGCTATTTAAATGCCATCCCATTTATTACCTGATTTTTAAAAAAACCGCGGATTTGTGAAATAAAACCATTTACTTTGCGTTTCAAAGTACTTTCTGTTCGTTACATTATTTTAACGATATTTGAAAAAAAGTACATGCTGTATGCAAAACCGGGTAACACAACTGTTCCATATTGATCTTCCCATCATCCAGGCGGGCATGATCTGGGCCAGTGGCTGGCGGCTGGCCAGTGCAGTGAGCAATGCCGGTGGATTGGGCATCATTGGCAGCGGGAGCATGTACCCGGAAGTATTGCGGGAACATATTCAGAAATGCAAAGCGGCAACCGGCCGGTCATTTGCCGTAAATGTTCCGTTGTTGTACCCGGATATCGACCGGCACATGCAGGTGATCATGGAAGAAAAAGTTACCATCGTTTTTACTTCAGCAGGCAACCCCGGAACCTGGACCCCCGTATTAAAGGAAAAAGGGATCACTGTTGTACATGTTGTAAGCAGCAGCAGATTTGCCGTTAAAGCACAGCAGGCAGGTTGTGATGCCGTGGTGGCCGAAGGCTTTGAGGCAGGCGGGCATAACGGCAGGGAAGAAACGACAACCATGGTGCTGGTACCGGCTGTTTGTGCGGCTGTGGATATACCGGTTCTTGCAGCCGGCGGCATAGCTACCGGGCGGCAGATGCTGGCTGCCATGGTATTGGGCGCCGAAGGGGTGCAGGTGGGCAGCCGCTTTGTGGCCAGCGAGGAAGCCTCTTCTCATGAAAATTTTAAGAACCGGGTCATCCATGCCGGTGAAGGGGATACTTACTTATCTTTAAAACAATTAACACCTGTACGGTTATTGAAGAATGAATTTTTTGAACAGGTGCAGGCCGCCGAAAAAAATTGTGCATCCGCAGAAGAACTGAAACAATTGCTGGGAAAGGGAAGGGCCAAACGGGGCATGTTTGAAGGAAACCTTCAGGAAGGAGAGCTGGAGATCGGGCAGGTAAGTGCCATCATTAAAAATATAAAACCGGCAGCTGAGATCGTGGAAGAGATCTATGCGGAATATGAAACCGCATTACAGCAGCCAGTAAAATAATATAATTACCTTTGCGCATTATAAAAAAATTGTAAATCAACACCCCCAAAAATGTTACTACACCCAGGACAAATATTTATCCGGTTCAATAAAGCCATATTCATTTCCTGTTTACTTTTTTTCAGTTTTAACAGCCAGGCACAGATCAAAGACCCCAGCAGTCCAGATATGCCGGTCATGCCAACTCAATTGCCATCGGCCCAGCTATATGAAATTTTAAAGGATAAGAACGGGGAAGGCAAAAAAACGACCGGCGAAGACATTAATAAAACACTTAAAGAAAAAATTGAAAAAGACAGCCTGGTAAAGGAAAGTACACCACAGTCGATGAACCCAACAGAAGATACCTATGGGATGAACCTGTTCCGCAGTGGCGTGATCGCTTCCATTACCGAATTGTCGACACCCCCGCTGGATTATCCCATCGGCGTTTACGACCAGATCATTGTATCGATGTGGAACGGTGCAGAGGCCACGCTGGATTATACGGTGGCCAGGGACGGGTCCATTTTTCCAAACAGCATCGGTAAAATTTACCTGCAGGGGCTCACCTTTGAAAATGTAAGGTCATTATTGACCCGCAGGTTCAAGGCTTTTGTTCCGCCATCAACCAATATTTCCATATCAATAGGCCAACCCCGTACCATATCGGTGAATGTGGCCGGCGAAGTCAGGAACCAGGGGCCGGTTACGGTTTCGGCCTTTACCAATGCATTTAATGTGATCGCCCTTGCAGGCGGACCTACCAACCTGGCCAACCTGCGGGAGATACAGATCAAAAGAAACGGAAAAGTAATTGATGTACTGGATGTTTACAAATACCTGACAACCGGGGATTTTGGAAAACACATTTACCTCGATAACAATGATTTTGTGATCGTGCAAACGGTGGAGAAAAAAGTTAAAGCAGAAGGAAAGTTCAAGCGCCCGATGTTTTACCAGTTGAAAAAAGATGAAGGAATGAAAGCGCTTTTAAAGTATGCCGGCGGATTGCAAAAGGATGCATTTTCAAGCGGTGTAAAGATATACAGGACCGAGCTAGAAAAACAGATCATCAAGGATGTGAATGCAACAGCCATCATCAACCCTACCAATGACACCCGTTTGATGAACCAGGATTTTAACCTGGTGGACGGTGACATTGTAAAAGTGATCTCCGTTAACCCGGGTTTAATGAACAAGATCGAACTGAAAGGTGAAATATCATACCCGGGTCAATATGAGACCAGGCCGGGTGATAAACTGTTTGACCTGATCAACCGTGCCGGTGGCATAACCCGCAACACTTACCTGCCGCGGGCCTATATTTTCAGGGGCGGTGGCGACAGCACCAATATCAAGGCCAGCCGGGTAGAAGTAAATTTAACAGACGTAACCACAAACGATACCACCAGTTTAAATAATGTGGAACTGTTTGCCAATGACCAGGTATTGTTTTTCAATAACAATGAATTTTCCGACAGGCAATACGTGGAGATCTTTGGTGAAGTGAGAAAAGAAGGCAGGATCAATAAGTATGGCGGGATGACCCTGCAGGACCTGCTCTATTTATCAGGTGGCATCAAGCAATCCGCAGAATTCGGAAGGATCGAGATATCCAGTATCGTAGACCTGGATTCGGCAAAGGGCATGCAGCAGCCAACTAGGACCATACTGCGTACCATTAAGCTAATGCCCAATATTGAACTGGACAGTATTTCCAAAGTGATCGTATTAAGGCCCTATGACCAGGTGTATGTGCGCAAAAACCCCACTTTTGAACTGCAGCAGCTTGTGCAGATCAACGGGCTGGTTCAGTATTCGGGCCCTTACCCACGGTTAAGCAAATACGAACGCCTGTCATCATACATCGAACGTGCCGGCGGCATCAAGGAAAATGCAGACCTCAGCGGCGCAATATTATACCGTAAAAAAACACAGTATTACCGCGAAAATGTAGCCAATAAAGTGGCTTCCTTAACGGATTCCATCGGCAGTATTGTTTTGGATTCGGCCAGGGCATCCATTGGCGAAGTTTCGAAAGAGCCTGTCAGCATCGACCTGGCCCGGGCATTGAAATACAAGAATTCGAAGTATGACATCATCCTGCAGGAAGGCGATGTGATATTCATACCGGAGATCAATCCGTTCGTGAATGTAAAAGGTACGGTTCAGTCGCCATTGAAATTAACTTTTGATAAAGAGCATACCAATGTGGGATATTATATCGACAAGGCCGGTGGTTATGGCATCAGGCCCTGGAAAAAGCGGATATTTGTTACCTATGCCAACGGAAAGAGCAGGCGAACCAGGAGCATTTTCTTTATACATTTTTATCCAAAAGTGAAAGAAGGCGCTATTGTAAATGTGCCCAGCAGGCCGCAGGGTGCCGAATTAACCGACACGCTGCTGCAGGTGGTTGTTTCCAGTATACCCATTGCACTGGCTGCATTTATTGTTAACACGTTAAGATAATTAACGTAAAACCAACGTAAACCACATGAACAGTATTGAACTAATAAAACAGCTTTTAAACCGGCTTAAAAAATTCAGTTGGCTGATAGCTATTATTGCAGCCGGGTTTGGCGGTTTTTTTTATTTCATTGCAAAACAAAGTGTATTGTTATATACTTCCAAGGCCACGGTTTTCCCGTTGAGCAGTTCTACTGAAAACACAGCAGGCTCTGCCATCAGCAACCTCCTGGGCCTGGGAGAGTCTACCAAGTCTTTTACCGGCGAGGCATCCATCAATATCGTGGAACTGGCCGGCAGCCGCCGTACCCGTGAAGCTGTTGCCATGGTCAGGATACCATCCATGAATAATAAAACCGTTTCGGAACTCATGATAGATGAGCATAACCGGTATACCGGGTTTATGCAAAATGAAAAAATTGAAATACCACGTGACAGCCTGAGCCAGATCAATATTGCGAGCAACTTATTAAAGAATGCTTTTGTGGCCAAGATCAGCAAGACCGGGATACTGGAACTTTATTTCACCAACAGCGATCCCAAACTGGTGCGGGAAGTGAGTTATATTTATATTGACAAACTATCCGAATTTTATATTGACCTTAAAAAGAAAAAAGCACAGATCGATTTTGAGTTTGCCATTAAAAAAGCAGATTCATTGCTGGCTGTGTTAAATGTGCTGGATAAGCGTGCCATCGCCCTGGATGAAAGTACTTTTTTCACCAATGAAGGATTGAAGAGGTATAACCTGCCGAAAATAAACCTGGCACAGGACAAAGCCACTGTACAATCGCAATATTATTATGCGGTCAATAACCGGGAGTCGGCAGCATACCGTTTGCAGAAAGAAACGCCCATCATAGAGCCGCTCGACAGGCCCGAACCTCCATTTGACGCAGCCCAAAAATCTAAAATGCTCTATGTGATCATTGGCCTGATGCTGGGCAGTATCATCGGTATAATATTGGTAAGCTGGAAGATCATCAACAGGTACCTTTCCGATGAATTGAACAGGGCCATTGAAAAAGCATCGAAACCAAAAACCGCCCTGCTGGTTCCGCAGGAAGAACCGGTTAAATAATTTGAATGTAATCCGGGTCCATTATTTACGGAAAGCCCATTTCAGCATTTCTTTCCAGCTTGGTTTTTTCCCGTACATCAGAATACCTGTACGATATATCCTCGCGGCAAACCAGGTGGTGAGCATAAAACCGGCGATCAGCAATGCCATGGACAATCCCAACTGCCACCAGGGCACGGTATTGGGTACGCCAAAAGGTATCCTTGCCATCATTACAATGGGTGAACTGAACGGGATGATACTTGCCCAAACAGCAACCGGGCTTCCGGGGTTTGATATGGTTGGAGCCATCAGGAAGATGGAAAAAATGACCAGCATAGTGATGGGAAAACTCAATGACTGTGCCTCCCGCATATCTTCATTGATGGCGCTGCCGATCGCAGCGTATAATGAAGAATAGAAAAAGAAACCTCCCAGCATATAGAAAATAAAACAGCACACCGGTAAGTAAATATCCACACTGGTGAACACATGCTGGATCTGTGCCACAATAGCAAAGGAAGTCTCACTGCTGTTGCCCGATGCTTTCCCCAGGTTAAAAATGAGGAATATGCAGGCTATCCAGATCAGGAACTGGGTAAGTGCAACCATCCCGATGCCCACGATCTTTCCGATCATAAGCTGAAAAGGTTTTACAGATGATACCACTACTTCTGCGATGCGGCTTGTTTTTTCTTCGGTTACTCCCATCATCACCTGGCTGCCGTAAAGCAGCAGGATCAGGTACATTAAAAAACCGCACACATAACCAATGGTGCTGGCTGCAACCGCATCTGCATTCCTGTTCTTTTGATTGTGCAGTTTAAGGGAGATGCTTTTATTCAACAGTAATTCTTTGCTTACATCAATGCCCAGGCTGTCGTGTTTTATTTTATTCCACAGCGCATTTACCTTTTTTTCAATGGGGTTTAAAGCGCCCAGGCCATATGATTTTTTGGTGTTCACTACCAGGCTGTCGGCACCGGTTTGCCAGTTGAAGTTTTCAGGTATCACCAGGTAGCCGTCAAATCCCAGCGAGTCGAAACCACCCATTACCCTTTCTGTATTTGAACTAATCAATTGTATGGTATTGGAGGTATCCTTTCCGTTTACCTGTTCGATCTGCTCTTTTGTAAACAGGCCCGACCTGTCGATCACTGCGATCTTAAGGTCTTCACGGGTTTTATCTGCAATGTAACCCGAGCCAAAGATCAGGGCCAGGTATAGCACCGGGAAAAGGATGGTGCCGATGATGAATGTTTTTTTTCTTACCCGGGTAAGAAATTCTCTTTGTATGATCAGTATGATTTTGTTCATGATGTTGTTGTGGGTTGGGTTGATTAACCGGTTATTTTTTCAAATTGCCTGGCTGTTGGCGTGCCTTCAACCAGTTTGATGAATATGTCGTTGAGGGAAGGCAGGTTTTCTTTAAAGGAAATGATATTGCTGCCCTGGTTTATAAAATAACCCAATACATCATTGGGCTTATAACCTTCATTTATTTTTACGATAAGGTCCTGTTTGTTTTTGGAAACAATCTCAAATGCAGGGCTGCCCGTATTCTCCGGCATCGTTTCAAGCTGCAGGCCAAACAGGTTTTCCTTAAATTGCTGTTTGATGTTGTGCACCGTGCCATCCAGTATTTTGCGCCCTTTATTCACCAGTACGATATTGTTGCAGATCTCTTCCACCTGTTCCATCCGGTGTGTACTGAAAATAATGGTTGTGCCATTTTGTGCCAGCCGGTATATCTCATCTTTGATCAGGTTTGCATTCACAGGGTCCAGTCCACTAAAAGGTTCATCCAGTATGATCAGGTCGGGTTCGTGCAATACCGTGATCACAAACTGTAATTTCTGGCCCATGCCCTTGCTCAGGTCCTCCACTTTTTTGTTCCACCAGCTATCCATCTCCAGCCGCTGGAACCACTCTTTAATTTTATGCTGGGCATCGGATTTTCGGAGGCCTTTTAATTGGGCAAGGTATAAAGCCTGTTCGCCGATCTTCATCTTTTTATACAAACCGCGTTCTTCGGGCATGTACCCAATGTATTTGGCGTCATTTTCGGGATCAAATTTTTTGCCCTTCAATAAAATATTGCCGCTATCGGGGTAAAAGATCCCGGTGATCATCCTGATCAGCGTCGTCTTACCGGCACCATTGGGGCCCAGCAAACCAAATATGCTGCCTTGTTCAATGGACATGCTGATATCATCCACTGCTTTTTGTGTGGCAAAATATTTTTTAAGGTGTTGTACTTCTAATATATTCATAAGCTGTTGTGTTATTTTTAAAGAAAATCAAATATAGGTATCAAAAAATTATTGTAGATGCTGATTTTACAAACGGCAATTTTTTCAGGCAAATACCGAAACCAGTTGACGGGCGATCTTTTCACCATCCATGGCGGCGCTTACAATTCCTCCTGCATACCCTGCACCCTCACCACAGGGGTAAAAATTCTGCAGCTGCGGATGTGCCAGGCTATCTGCATTCCGTGGAATACGAACCGGTGATGATGTACGGCTTTCGGTTGCCACCACCACTGCATCATTTGTAAAGTAGCCATGCATCTTTTTCCCGAATGCTGTAAAACCCCTGGCCAGTGATTGATAAATAAATCCAGGTAAAACATCTTTCAGCTGCATGCTGTTCAATCCCGGCAAATATGAATTTGGCGGGAGGGAGGATGATATTTTACCATTGCTGAAATCAGCCATACGCTGTGCCGGGGCTACAAATTTTCCACCACCTGCATTAAAGCATTTTTGTTCCACCATTTGCTGAAAATGCAGAAGCAGTAACGGGTCATTGGGATCCACATTTTTTTTGCCGGCTGATCTCAATTCCCGGATGGCATCTTCCGGTTCAACCTGTACCACCATGCCGCTGTTGGCGAAGGGGTTGTTTCTTTTGGAAGGGCTCCAGCCGTTTACCACCAGTTCACCGGGCGATGTTGAGGCAGGTGCAATGATGCCACCCGGGCACATGCAAAAGGAAAAAACACCTCTATCATTAACTTGTTTTACTAAAGAATATGATGCTGCGGGTAATTCGGGAGGTCTTTCAAAGCCTCTCCCTTGGGGGGAGCCTGCCTGTCCGGTAGGCAGGGTTTGGTGGGGGCCGTATTGAATCTGGTCGATCAATGACTGCGGATGTTCAATGCGTACTCCCAGTGCAAAACCTTTGGCTTCAACCAATATCTTTTTCCTGTGCAGCAATTCAAAAATATCCCTGGCGCTGTGGCCGGTTGCCAGAATAAAAGCATCGGCAACAAATACATTTCCGTCGGCTGTGGTTACGGATCTTATTTTTTCAGAGCCGGATGGATCACCCGGGCCGGCTGCATCCGTTTTTATATCAACCACTTTTTTCTCAAATAAAAATTCACCGCCGCAATCAACGATCTGCCGGCGCATGGCGGTAATGATCTGTGGCAATTTGTTGGTGCCGATATGGGGGTGCGACTGGTAAAGGATATTTTCATCGGCCCCGAATTTAACAAAGAGGTTCAGGATCCGGTCTATATCGCCTCTTTTATTGCTGCGGGTATATAATTTGCCGTCGCTGTAGGTGCCTGCCCCGCCTTCACCAAAACAATAATTGCTTTCGGGGTTAATGATACCTTCTTTATTCAGTATGGCCAGGTCGCGGCGCCTCGACCTTACATCTTTTCCCCTTTCCAGGATAATGGGTTTAAAGCCATGTTCTATCAGTTGTAAGGCGGCAAACAAACCTGCAGGTCCGGCACCGATGATCACCACGCTTTTTTGTGCATGACCAACATCCCTGAAATTAAAATGCTGGTTTTGCCTGGGAACAAAAGGTTCATCTATAAATGCATTTAGGGTGAGGTTGGTCCAGATGGTTTTGGCCCTGGCATCAATGGATTGTTTCAGGATATGGTAGCCTGTGATGAAGTTTGGATTTTTTCCGGCCGTTTTGGCGATGGCATTTTTCACTGCTGTATCATCAACAGCTTCTGAAGGGAGCAGTTTTAAGGAAATTTTTTGTTGCATGCGTTTGGTTTTTATCCAAAAAGCAGGAGTTATTTATTTGCAATCTCCGGGTTCTCCGCTGCGGCGGAGCGGAGGGGGTTAAAATGGCAGGTCATCCACTGCATCCGGTGGTGATGCAGAAAAAGTATCCAGTGGTTCCAGGTATTCACTATCAGGCCCGGAGCCGGAAGCTGCACCCGGTTGCATGATCTGTTCAATTCTCCAGGCATCCAGGTTGGTAATATAATTTACTTTTCCATCCTTTTCCCATTTGCTGCCCTTGATGTTAAAGTACACTTTGATCTCATCGCCGATGTTTACCCGGTCAATAATATTGGTTTTATCCTGTACACATTGAAACTTAGCATAATTGGTAATGGTGCGCCCGTTAATGTCTTCCGTTTTTTCAACTGCAAACTCACGGGTTTTAAAAGTTTCTGTGCGTTGTACGGTATCAAATTTGGCAACCAGTTTGCCGGTTAATTCATAACTCATAGATAAAATTTAATGATCAAAAGTAAATCTATTTTTTCTGAAAAATAATATTAGTTACTATTATGTGATACAGATAAAAATACCTACCTTCCTTTTCAATCAGATGTGTGCATAAAAAAATAAAAATCAGCTTCTATTTTGATGAATGACTTAAAAGGTTCCCGGATTGGGGAATGTTTCGGGTAATCCCGGATATTTTTTTTACCGGACCCTGTAAAAACGTTTTAATGGTTTTGGAGCAGGATCCGGTTAATAAAGTGTAACGGTCTTAAAGTGAATGGACAGTAACCCGTTGCATTATAGCTGAAAATCAGGCTGGTTTTGCCGGTATGATTTTTTGCAGGAGCAACGGTATTTTTTCCGGGTAAAAAAATCAAAAAACAACCTGGAAACTCATACTGTGATTCAATAGGAAAAAACAAATGAATAAAAAATTTTTTTTTCAACATTTTATTCGATATTCGCTGTCCTGCCAATATTTTTTTCCATAAAAACCTGGAAAAATTATGACCGGCTGACTGTAAAAGATAACATTCTTAACTCGATATATAAATTGCTACGGAACTAATGGACAAAGCTTTTGAAAAAGTATGGATTAACTGTTTAGAGATCATCAAAGACATTGTTGAATGGCAGCATTTCAAAACATGGTTCGAACCCATTAAACCGGTTGCATTAAAAGAAAAAATATTAACGATACAGGTACCCAGTCAGTTTTTTTATGAGTATCTTGAAGAGCATTATGTTTCGCTGCTGGCAAAAACACTGAAAAGGGAATTGGGAAAAGATGCCAGGCTGGAATACAGGATCATGGTTGACAGCGGCAACAGCAAGAACAAACCTCAGACCATTGATGTACCGGGGCAGGGTTACAAATCATATTCAAACAACGAAATGGATTTTCCACTGGTCATAAATAATCCTGTAAAGAACCCTTTTGTAATTCCGGGGCTCAAGAAAATGCAGATCGACCCGCAGTTGAACCATGCCTATACGTTTGAAGCATTTATCGAAGGAGATTGTAACCGCGTTGCACGCCGTGCCGGTAAAACGGTAGCCGAAAAACCAGGCACCACATCCTTCAATCCACTGGTCATTTATGGCGGAGTTGGCTTGGGTAAAACCCACCTGGCCCAGGCCATCGGCAATGAAGTAAAAAGACTGCATGCCAACAAGGTGGTATTATATGTAAGTTCCGAAAAATTCATCAACCAGTTCATTGATCATGGCCGCAACGGCGCCATCAATGATTTTATCCATTTTTACCAGCTGATCGATGTATTGATCATTGATGATGTACAGTTCTTCAACCGGGCCGAAAAATCACAGGACGCTTTTTTCTCCATATTCAATCACCTGCACCAGAGCGGCAAGCAGTTGATACTGACCAGCGATAAACCGCCCAAGGACCTGGAAGGTGTACAGGAAAGATTGCTGAGCAGGTTCCGCTGGGGATTAAGTGCCGACCTGCAGGTGCCCGATTATGATACCAAGATAGAGATACTGGAAAAGAAGATGAAGAATGACGGGCTGGAGATGCCGCCGGAAGTGGTTAAATATATTGCCTACAATATAAACAGCAATGTTCGTGAGCTGGAAGGCGCCT